>NZ_JBIIVN010000157.1:0-6230 GCF_044339385.1 Collimonas sp.
TCCGCCAGCTTGACCAACTCAGGATCGGGCTTGGCCCGTTTGGTGCGTTTTACGTAGGTCATTTTTTCCTCTATGGTGGCAGTGTGCTGCCAAATGACCGTTTACACAAAACTAATTACACCCTCGCATTACGCCCGCAAAGCGAGCAGTATCACCCCTATAGCTGCATTCACAGGCTTGTTCAGAGCCGCCGGCTTCACAGCAAACTGCACAGCACACTTCACAGCCCGCCGCGCAGCCTACTTCGCAGCCATCCTGGCAGCCGCTTGCATGGCCGTCCTTACAACCCTTATAGTTCCGGCGTCGCCACCACCGACGTCGCCGGTAGCCTGACGGTGAATACACTACCCTCGCCCGGCCGCGACTCGACTCCCAGTGTGCCGTGATGACGTAATAGCACGTGCCTGACAATCGCCAGGCCGAGGCCGGTGCCCTGCGTCTCGCGTGATCGGCTCTTGTCGACCCGATAGAAACGCTCGGTCAGACGCGAGATGTGCTCCGAACTGATACCGATACCGGAATCCTTTACCACCAGCTGCGGACCCGCCTTGCTGTTTTGCCACATGATTTGTATTTTCCCGCCAGCCGGAGTGTAACGCACGGCATTGGAGATGAGGTTGCTGAACGCGCTACGCAGCTCGTCCTTGCTACCGGTGATATCCGGCCCGTCAATCGACAAAGAAAACGTATGCTTGCCAGCCGACAGCACTTGAGCCTCCACCAGCAGGCTTTCAAGCATAGCGACGATATCAACTGTTTCTGCACGCATTGGATAGTCAACTGATTCCAGCCGCGTCAACGTCAGCATATCGCCGATCAGGTTTTGCATACGATAGCCCTGCTCCGTCATCAGCTGCAGATGAGCCGCACGGGTTTTTTGATCCAGATCAGGTTGGGCCTGGGCGATCTCCAGGAAGCCGTTGATTACAGTAAGCGGGGTGCGCAGTTCATGAGAGGCGTTGGCGATAAAATCGCGCCGCATCATATCGATGCGTTCGGATTCGGTGGCATCGTGAGTGACTAAAATCTGACGGCGATTTTCAAACGGGATAATTTGTACGATCAGTTTGCGTTCGCGGAGTGTCAAGGTCAACGGCTGATCATAGCGGCCAAGAATGATGTAATCGATGAAATCCGGATTGCGTATCAGATTGGTGACGCGCATACCCTTGTCGCGCCCATGCTGCAGCCCGAGATGGCGTTCCGCTGCCGGGTTGCACCACTCCAGGAAAAGCACATCATCCATGATCACGACACCATCGGGCAGCAGATGCATCGCCTGACGAAATCGCGCAAGCCATTCGCTCAGTTCGTTCTGGTGCTTTTCATCATCCCGACGCAAGCGGTACAAGCGCGAGAAGATATCTGTCCACGCACCCCAGCCATCGGGCAGCTTCTCACTGCGCGGATTATCTAACCAGCCACTGAGTCGGCACAGGTAATGCAACTGCACGACCACTGCAACTGTCATCAGCGCCAGCCCCAAAATCAGGCCGGGAATCGCGCCCAAAAAAAACCAGACCACGCCGGAGACGACGAAAATCAGCAGAATCCTCAGCATTGCGGGGATCCAGAACAACATCTGTGGATTCATAAATTACGTTTATACAATAGAGGTACGCCGGCTTTGCGTTGATGAATTGCAGGATCCCGGAAGCAAAGCAAGCGACTATTTTGCCGACAGCATGTAACCGACGCTGCGCACCGTACGAATCAGGTGCCCCGATTCGCGCAACGCCTTGCGCAGGCGCAGCACATGGACATCGACTGTACGCTCTTCAATGACGACGTGGTCGCCCCACACCTTATCAAGCAACTGACTGCGCAAGAAGACACGATCCGGGTTCGCCATGAAAAATTTCAGTAGTCGGTACTCAGCATGGCCGATATCGATTTTCTGATTTTCGAGACAGACCGAACAACTGGCGGGATCAAGCGAAACCGCGCCAGCCTGCATCACGCCAGGCACCTGATCACCGCCTTTGCGGCGCAACAGCGCCTTGATGCGGGAAGTCAGTTCACGCGGTGAAAAAGGCTTGGTCATATAATCGTCGGCGCCGTTATCCAGGCCGGCGATCTTATCCTCTTCCATGCTTTTCGCCGTCAACATCATTACCAGCATCGACTGCAGCTGCCTGTCGGCGCGGATTTGCGACAGCAGCCGCAACCCGCTCTGATCAGGCAACATCCAGTCCAGCAGGAGCAGGTGCGGCAGGCGCCGTTGGGTGAATTCCAAGCCTTCAGCGGCGGTATGCACAATCGATGGAGTCCAGCCTGCTTCCTTGACGGTAAAAGCTATCAGCTCAGTGATGGACGGCTCATCCTCAACTATCAGAATGGAGGTTTTATCGGCAGCCATTTTTTCAGATGCAAAGAACGATGTCAAAGAACTGGCAGTAACGCAACTTACGTAATACACAAACACAATTTTTTTAGGCATAGAGGTGAAATAAAGGCGTTAACTTGCTCACCATGATGTGTTCTGCAATATTCACCGCGGCTCAGACGTCGCTATCGTCAAGCACACCGGCTGCGTAATCGGTATGGCGAACATCCTTGCCTTCCACAATGTAGATCACGTATTCGGCGATATTCTTTGCATGGTCACCAATCCGCTCGACTGCCTTGGCTACCCACAGTGTGTCCATCGAGGCCGAGATGGTGCGCGGATCCTCCATCATGAAGGTAATCAGGTTACGCATGATCGAGCGGAAATCGCGATCAATGATGACGTCCTGGGCGATCAGCCGTGTTGCTTGCTTTTCGTCGAGACGGGCCAATGCATCCAGCGCATCGTGCAGCAGATCAGCTGCGCCGGCAGCGATGACACGCACCGTTTCGGTATGGTCGATGGTGCCGACGCCACGTTTGTGCAGATGAATTGCGGTGCGGGCAATTTTTGCAGCTTCGTCACCAATGCGTTCCAGGTCTGTGATTACCTTGATGGTCGCCATCACGGTACGCAGATCGTTGGCGGTCGGCTGACGACGCACGATCAAGTGGCTGCAGGCATCATCCAACTCGATTTCCAGGCGATTGACCTGATCGTCGTCCTTGATTACCCGTTCCGCGGCATCCAGATTGCCGTTACGAAAAACGTTGATCGCCTCCTGAAATTGACGCTCAACCAGGCCGCCCATGAGCAGCACCTTGGAACGAATGGTTTCCAGATCTGTGTCGTACTGTTTTGAAGAATGTTCGCCAGTCATGTGATTTCCTTCGATTCTTTTGAGGCCAGGCTTGCGCCTGCGCCGATTTTTTCAACGACCGCCAGTCGGGCTAACCTTAGCCGAAACGTCCCGTGATGTAGTCTTGGGTTTCCTTGCGCGCCGGATTCATGAAAATCTGATCGGTCTCGCCGAATTCGACCAGTTCACCCAGGTACATGTAGGCGGTATAATCGGAGCAGCGCGCCGCCTGCTGCATGTTGTGGGTAACGATGGCGATGGTGTAATCAACCTTCAATTCGCTGATCAGCTCTTCCACCTTGGCGGTCGAAATAGGGTCCAGCGCCGAGGTCGGCTCGTCCAGCAACAGCACTTCAGGACGTACCGCAACGCTGCGCGCGATGCATAGCCGCTGCTGCTGGCCGCCGGACAGGCTGAGCCCGCTCTTGTTGAGCTTGTCCTTGACTTCGCCCCACAGCGCCGCCTTGGTCAAGGCCCATTCGACACGCTCGTCCATTTCGCCTTTCGGTAGGTTTTCGTAGAGACGGATACCGAAAGCAATGTTGTCGTAGATCGACATCGGGAACGGTGTCGGCTTCTGGAACACCATGCCAACCTTGGCGCGCAGCATGTTCAGATCTTGGCCCGGCGCCAGGATGTTACGGCCGGCGTAGATAATCTGACCTTCCGCGCGCTGGCCTGGATACAGGTCATACATCCGGTTCAGGGTACGTAACAGGGTCGATTTTCCGCAACCGGACGGGCCGATGAACGCTGTCACTTTCTTTTCATTGACATGCAGATTGATATTCTTCAAGCCCTGGAAATTACCGTAGAAAAAATTCAGTCCGGAAATGTCTATGGTAGGCTTTTTATCGAGCGGCTTCGACGTGATTAATGTTTGCATAATAATGGCAATCTAAATGAAAGCGTTAACCTGGAATTTTTTGGCTGAACAACGAGCGCGACAGAATATTCAAGAGCAATACGCTGAACGTAATCAACAGCGCGCCGCCCCATGCCAGCGGCACCCAGTTGTCAAACGGGCTCATCGCGAACTGGCTGATAACAACCGGCAAATTGGCGATTGGCTTGTTCATGTTGGTGCTGAAGAACTGATTATTGAGCGCTGTGAACAACAACGGCGCGGTCTCGCCCGCAATCCGTGCCACAGCCAGCAGCACGCCGGTAACAACCCCGGCCTTGACCGCGCGCAGGCGCACCAGCAACGCAACTTTCCAGCGCGGCGCGCCCAACGCAAACGCCGCTTCGCGCAGGTTGCCCGGCACCAGCTTGAGCATATTGTCAGTGGTACGCACAACCACCGGCACTGCGATCAATGACAGCGCGAAACTACCCGCCCAGCCTGAAAAATGTTCTACTTTCGCGACATATATCGCATACACAAACAAGCCGATAACGATGGAAGGCGCCGACAGCATGATGTCTGTCACGAAGCGCGTAACCTGGGCCAACTTGCTCTCTTCACCATATTCAGCAAGATAAATACCCGCCAGAATACCGATCGGAGTGCTAAACACGGTAGCCAGTCCAACCAGCATCAGGCTGCCGATAATCGGATTAAGCAATCCGCCGGGACCTGAACCTGGAGCCGGCGTGTTTTGGGTAAGGATATCCATGTTCAACGCACCGAAACCCTTGATAACCAGTGTTACCAGAATCCACGCCAATACCATCAGGCCCAGCGCCATTGCGAGGAACGACAACACCATGCCGAAACGATGAACCATCAAACGATTGCGGTACACCGGATTAACGACCGGCTTATCCAGTATGCCGGCCTGTGCTTGAGGAGAATGTTTCATTTGGTGCCTTCTTTACGGGACATGCCCATCAACATGATTTTAGCGATCGACAAAACGATGAAAGTGATCACGAACAGGATCAGGCCCAACGCGAACAATGCCGAAACGTGCAAGGTAGTCGATGCTTCGGCAATTTCGTTGGCCAGTGTCGACGCAATGCTGTTGCCGGATGCAAATAGCGACCAAGAAAGACGTTGCGCATTACCGATCACAAAGGTAACTGCCATGGTCTCGCCCAGTGCGCGGCCAAGCCCCAGCATGACGCCACCGACGACACCGGTTTTGGAGTAAGGCAACACCACCTTGCGCACCACTTCCCAGCGCGTGCAGCCCAGACCGTAGGCGGACTCTTTCAGCACCGCCGGTACGACTTCGAACACATCACGCATCACCGACGAAATAAACGGAATGATCATCACCGCCAGAATCAGGCCCGCAGTCAGCAGGCCAATTCCCATCTTTGGGCCGCTAAACAATATGCCAATCAGCGGTAACTGACCGAGCGTGGCAGCAAGGAAAGGCTGGCCATATTCCGAAAACAGCGGTGCAAACACAAACAGACCCCACATACCATAAATGATGCTCGGCACACCGGCCAGCAGCTCGACTGCAGTGCCTAGCGGCCGGCGCAATTTGGCCGGGCAGATTTCAGTGAGGAACAGAGCGATCCCGAAACTGACCGGGAAAGCGATGACCAGGGCAATGAACGATGTCACTAATGTACCGACGATGGCGATCATCGCACCATAGTGGTCGTTGACAGGATCCCATTCAACAGTAGTGATGAAAGATGGCCCGTATTCGCGGAACACCGGCCAGGCGCCGATGGCCAGGCAGACAATAATGCCTAACAACACGAACAGCACGATCAGCGAAAACGCCAGCGTGACCTTATGAAAAAGAAAATCTTGGATGCGTTGCTTACGCATGGCGGCAAGCAACGCCTGATGCGACACACCCGCTTGTTCAGCGGTGGTTGCCTGGGGTGAAATCGATTGTGCCATGACAGGAATATTTGCACTCATGAGTAGCGATATCCGATGAAGAATAAGATGCGGTGGCGAGTATGTAATCAAAATGCCTGACCGCGCTCGACTTGCAGGAGATGTTTCGCGGAGGGTGTGCTGGATTTTGTGTAAACGGAATTTCGTTTAATTCGGCTTCATCCGTTCTTCAAACTGGATAGTGAAGCGGTTAAGTGCTCCCTTCCAGTCCCGCAATGGCATCGTCCACTTCT
>NZ_JBIIVN010000158.1:0-6229 GCF_044339385.1 Collimonas sp.
ATTCCTTAAACTTGGCTGCAGTCTGATCTGCTGGAGCAAACTTCAGCAGGCATCGCAGCCTTTATGAAACCGTCTCTTAGCTCAAATCTGCTATGAGATAACTAAAAACAATCAGGCGCAATCAGGCGCAATCAGGCGCAATCAGGCGCAATCAGGCGCAATCAGGCGCAATCAGGCGCAATCAGGCAAAACCAAGCACGACCAAGCACGACCAAGCACGACCAAGCACGACCAAGCACGACCAAGCACGACCAAGCATACCCAGGCGCCATCCGGAATAACCAAGATCATCATAATTTGTTCCTAGAGGAAATCATCATGACTCGCAAGACTCCCATCGAACGCTACCGGAACATTGGCATCAGCGCGCATATCGATGCCGGCAAAACCACCACTACCGAACGCATCCTGTTTTACTCTGGCGTCAGCCATAAGATCGGCGAGGTGCACGACGGCACCGCCACCATGGACTGGATGGAGCAGGAACAGGAGCGCGGCATCACCATCACCTCTGCGGCTACCACTTGTTTCTGGCAAGGTATGGGCGACAACTATCCGACCCACCGCATCAATATCATCGACACGCCAGGCCATGTCGATTTCACCATCGAAGTGGAACGCTCGATGCGGGTGCTGGACGGTGCCTGCATGGTCTACGATGCGGTCGGCGGGGTTCAGCCGCAGTCCGAAACAGTCTGGCGCCAGGCCAACAAATACGCTGTGCCAAGGCTGGCATTTGTCAACAAGATGGACCGGGTTGGCGCCGATTTCTTCCGGGTGCGCCAACAAATTCAGGATCGCCTCAAGGGCAATCCGGTGTTGGTGCAAATTCCGGTCGGCGCGGAGGAAAATTTCCACGGCGTGGTCGATTTGATCAAGATGAAGGCGATCATGTGGGATGACGCCAGCCAGGGCGTCAAGTTCGAATACATCGAGATTCCAGCGCCGCTGCAAGCCAGCGCTCAGGAATGGCGCAGCCGCATGATCGAAGCGGCAGCCGACGCCAGCGATACCATGATGCAGAAATATCTGGATGGCGACATCCTCAGCGAAGACGACATCAAGGCTGCACTGCGTCAGCGCACCATCGCCGGTGAAATCGTGCCGATGCTATGCGGCAGCGCCTTCAAAAATCACGGCGTGCAAGCGCTGCTGGACGCCGTGATCGACTATCTGCCGGCGCCGACCGACATTGCGCCGGTTCAGGGTCACGCCCAAGACGACTCGATCATCGAGCGGCGCGCCAGCGACGACGAGAAATTCGCCGCCCTTACCTTTAAAATCATGACTGATCCGTTTGTCGGCCACTTGAGCTACTTCCGAGTGTATTCCGGCGTGCTGGTTTCCGGCGATTCGGTATTCATTCCGAATAAGGGCAAGAAAGAAAGGATCGGTCGGCTGCTGCAAATGCACGCCAATCACCGCACTGAAATCAGCGAGGTATATGCAGGTGACATCGCTGCTGCGGTTGGTCTCAAGGAAGCCAGTACCGGCGATACGCTGTGCGACCCGGGCAACATCATCACGCTGGAAAAAATGATTTTTCCGGATACCGTGATCTCACAGGCGGTAGAACCTAAGACCAAGGTTGACCAGGAAAAAATGGGGATTGCTTTGAGCCGCCTGGCTGAGGAGGATCCGTCATTCCGTGTGAAGACCGACGAAGAATCTGGCCAGACCATCATTTCAGGCATGGGCGAGTTGCACCTGGAAGTGTTGGTGGAACGCATGCGACGCGAGCTTGGCGTCGACGCCTCGGTCGGCAAGCCGCAGGTGGCTTTCCGGGAGACCATCCGCAGGATATGCGAATCGAGCGAAGGCAAGTTCATCAAGCAGTCCGGCGGCCGCGGCCAGTATGGCCACGTGGTGCTGAAGATAGAGCCGCAAGCACCCGGCAAAGGCTTCGAATTCATCGATGCGATCAAGGGCGGCACCGTGCCGCGCGAATATATTCCGGCAGTTGAGAAAGGCGTCCGCGAAACCCTGCCCACCGGCGTCTTAGCCGGCTATCCGGTGGTCGACGTCAAGGTCACGTTGTTTTTTGGCTCGTCGCACGATGTCGATTCCAACGAAAACGCCTATCGGATGGCGGCGTCGATGGCATTCAAGGATGGTTGCCGCAAGGCTAGTCCGGCTCTGCTCGAACCAATGATGGCGGTAGAGGTGGAAACGCCGGAAGAGAAAATGGGCGATGTGATCGGCGATCTGTCATCGCGACGCGGCATGATTCAAAGCATGGACGATATTCCAGGCGGGGTCGGCAAGATCATCCGTGCCGAAGTACCGCTGGCCGAGATGTTCGGTTACTCAACCACGCTACGTTCACTGACGCAGGGGCGCGCCACCTATACGATGGAATTCAAGCATTATGCCGAAGCGCCCGCCAGCGTCACCGATGCCGTGGTCAATGCCAGAGACGTCGGTATCGGCAAACATTAGAATCGCCAGGGAAAATCGCCAGCAGCGCGCGCCGTTGCAAGTCGTATCTCAGTTACCATCGGCGTCGCGCTCCATGCCATCCATCGGCAACAAATGCCCCAGCTTGGACGCTTTGGTGTCGAGATAACGCGTATTGAACGGATTCCTGTTGAGAATCAATGGGATACGCTCGACGACAGTGATGCCGATCTTTTGCAGTGCCGTCACTTTGCGCGGATTATTGGTCATCAGGCGCAGCGCCGTGATGTCCAGATGTTCCAACATCGATTCGCACAGGCTGTAATCGCGCAAATCGGCGGCGAAACCCAGTTGCTGGTTAGCCTCCACCGTATCGGCGCCGCCATCCTGGATCCGATAGGCGCGAATCTTGTTGATCAGGCCAATCCCGCGCCCTTCCTGGCGCAAATACAAAACTGCACCGCGCCCTTCGGCGGCGATCTTCTTTAGAGCACCTTCCAATTGGGCGCCGCAATCGCAGCGCTGGCTAAACAATGCATCGCCAGTCAGGCATTCCGAATGGACGCGTGCCAACACCGGCTCGCCGTCGTTGACGGCACCCAAGGTCATCGCCAGGTGTTCCTTACCGGAGACGCGGTCGAGGAATGCGTGTAGTTGAAATGTTGCCCAAGGCATGGGCAGTTCGCAGGAGCTAACGTACTCCAGTTCGTGAGCGGCTGCGACAACTGGCTCGCCTTGCGTAATAGTGATACTCATTAGATAACTTTTAATGTAGATAAACAGCGTAGCGTTGCGTAGACGTCCTACGCAGACACCAGACTTTGGTTTTGGCAACAATTAATCCAGCCGTCATTTTACGAGTATTAAGGAAAATAGGTGGGACCGTGATTTGGCAAGGGCAACTATATGCGATCAACGGCTGGACTTGCCTGACGAGCTGATGTCTTCTGCGACAAGGGCAATCCATTGTTAATTTACGTTCACAAATGACTGGCACCTGTTTTTGCTCGATATACGGCTGCAACATGGATACATTTGTTTATCAATTGCCGCAACGGCGGCGCGCAACGCCAATCTTTTTCTCAGTATTAAACGTGTGTAAGATCATTGTCAGGCAATTTTGTTGCTAGAATTCCATCCACCAAAACTGAACACGAATAATGCGCGAAGTCCCAGACCTGATTGCTTGTGAAGGATGCGATGCGCTGTATCGCAAGTTGGCGTTGCGCGCGCAAGAAATCGCCCATTGTCCGCGCTGCGGCACGGAACTCGATCGCGATTCAGGTCGTCAGCGTGAACATATCCTGCCGCTCACCGTAGCCAGCCTGATCATGTTCGTCATTGCCAACCTCTTCCCTATCGTCGAAATCCAGCTGCAAGGCTTGAGCAATCGCACCACGCTGCTCGCCGCCGTGCTGTCGCTGACGACTGAGGGCATGTCGCTGGTGGCGCTGCTGGTGCTGGCGACCACGATCCTGTTCCCGCTGCTGCAACTGCTGTTTTTGCTCTACCTGCTGCTGTCACTGGCCCGGCGCCGCCGCCCGCCTGGTTTTGGCTGGCTGGTGCGGGCGATGCAAAGCCTGCGTCCGTGGGGCATGATTGAAGTGTTCTTGCTGGGGGTGCTGGTGGCTGTCGTTAAACTATCGAATATGGCGACCGTTATTCCTGGCGTGGCTTTGTGGGCCTTTGGCGTGCTGACCATACTGCTGACTGCGGTGGTGTCTTTCAACCCGCGCCATTTCTGGGAAATAGCGTATACCGAACCGTCCCGGAAGAATTCCTGATGAACACCAGTTCAAGCAAAATTGTCGCTGACGGCACTCATGGCGACGTCACCGCCAACACCGCGGCCAACCCCAACCCCAACCCCAACTCAGCCACGCTTGCAGACAATGCGGATTGCTCGGTGCACACGGCACGCAGCCTCGACATGACCTCTTGCCACCACTGCGGCACCGTATGGCAGGAAGTAAGCGAACATGACCGCTGCGGACGCTGTGGACGCTGCGGTACAGCACTGCACCAACGCAAACCGGATAGCATCCGGCGCAGTTGGGCTTTCTTGATTGCCGCTTGCATCATGTACATTCCAGCAAACCTGATGCCGGTAATGATCACCAATACCTTGCTCGGGGTAAAGCAAGACACCATCATGAGCGGCGTGATTTATTTCTGGGTGTCTGGCGCGCGGGGGCTGGCAGCGATCATTTTCATCGCCAGCTTTTTGGTACCGCTGTTTAAACTGGCGTCGCTGCTGCTATTGACACTGACGGCGCAACGGCATAGCCGCTGGCGCCGCCTGGAGCGGGCCAAGCTGTATCGGCTGGTCGAAATCATCGGCCGCTGGTCGATGCTGGATGTATTCGTGGTTTCGCTGCTGGCAGGTTTGGTGCAGATTGAAGGATTCGCCAAGATCACGGCAGGTTTCGGTGTACTGGCGTTTGCTTCGGTGGTGGTACTGACGATGCTTGCCGCGCTCAGTTTCGACCCGCGTCTGACATGGGACAACGACAATCAAGAGTCAAATGAAACGAAAGAAAGTACAAGATGAATGACGCAAACACCGTGCCGCCCCTGCCGCAGCCAACACTGAGCCGCAAACTCGACTGGCTGCCATCTCTGGTATGGCTGATCCCGATTGTCGCTGCGGTGGTCGGCCTGACACTGGTGGTCAAAATTCTGGTCGAACGCGGACCGCCGAGCGCCATCACGTTCCGCACCGCCGAAGGTCTGGAAGCCGGCAAGACCAAAGTCAAATATCGCGAAGTCAACATCGGCCTGGTGCAGACCATTACACTTAGCAAGGACCGCAAGCACGTGCTGGCCAATGTCCAGCTATCGAAAGAAGCCGCGAGCTTCAGCGCCGCCGATACCCGCTTCTGGGTGGTGCGTCCGCGCGTCGCCGCATCCGGCGTCTCGGGATTGAGCGCCTTGTTGTCGCGCGCCTACATTGGTGCCGACGCTGACGTTTCCAAAGACACCAAAGACGAATTCACGGGACTCGAAGTACAGCCTATCGTCTCGCTCGACTCTCCCGGCAAACAATTCATGCTGCATGCAACCGATATCGGCTCGCTGGATATCGGCTCGCCAGTCTACTTCCGGCGCATCAAGGTTGGGCAGGTGGCCGCCTACGATCTGGATGAAGACGGCAAGGGTGTCACGCTACGTATTTTCATCGACAAGCCGTACGAAAAATTTGTCGGCGTCAACACCCGTTTCTGGCATGCCAGCGGCTTCGACGTGCAGATCAACGCCAGCGGCTTGAAGCTGCGCACCCAATCGCTGGCCACCGTGGTGTTGGGCGGCATCGCGATGCAGGCGCCCGACGACGATCCCGGCGCGCTGGCCAAGGAGAACACGGCGTTCTCGTTGGCGCAAGATCAAGAAGCAGCACTGAAAGAGGCAGATGGTCCTTCAGAAAACGTGCTGCTGTACTTCAACCAGTCGCTGCGCGGCCTGACCCCCGGCACGACGGTCGATTTCCGTGGTGTGGTATTAGGCGAAGTCAAATCGATCGGCATCGAATACGATACCAAGAAGCGCGAATTCCAGATGCCGGTGTCGATCCAGATTTATCCTGAACGGCTGGGGCGCAAATTCACCGAAGACGGACAGCACTCAACCTATACGGCCAAGCAACGCGTGGAATATATGGTCAGCCGCGGCTTGCGTGCGCAATTGCGTACCGGCAACTTGCTAACCGTGTTGGCGCTGATTGAATCTTGACCCAGCCTGCTGATCGAAATGTGACCCAGGGCTGGTCGCTGCGTTTTGAGTTAGCAGCTGTGGATAAGTCTATCAAACAGTTGGTGTTGAAGCACTCCTTTTT
>NZ_JBIIVN010000237.1:0-6033 GCF_044339385.1 Collimonas sp.
AAAAAAGGAGTGCTTCAACACCAACTGTTTGATAGACTTATCCACAGCTGCTAACTCAAAACGCAGCGACCAGCCCTGGGTCACATTTCGATCAGCAGGCTGGGTCAAGATTCAATCAGCGCCAACAAGTAGTTGGCCGCTTCGATCACGAGGCGGGCCGTATCGACGTTGGGCGCTCCGTCCAATTCAAACATGACGGCATCAACAGAGCAGAACTTGTAAGGCTTGCCGCCCTCGATCAGCGTGACGCGCTGGCCCTGGTATTCAAGCGCGAGGGTCAAGCCCCGGCCACGGGTGGCCGTGACCACTGGCCGGGCAATGATCGGCTCGGGCAACAGGTCACAAAAGCTATAGAGTTCTTGACGCTCAAGGTTCATAATTACGGTATCCATGAAAGTATCCTTTGCTGGTGGTTTCGTGGTAGAGCGGCAAGGGTCGTAACCCCTTGCCGCTCGCTTTTGTGTCAAGGCCATTTCTGCGCCGCGTGTTTGACGCACAGCACTTCAGGAACCTTGGCAACAATTCTGTAAATCAATATGTAATTGGGATGCGCGACAAGTTCGCGCGTCCCCTTCACTCGCCCCACACGCCCAAGCGCTGGATGCTGGTCTAGTTGCTCAGCCTTCTGCATCAGCATGTCACCCATTTCAATGGCAGCCCTTGGGTTGTCCTTGGCGATGTATTGGGTAATGCGCTTGCGGTCGGCAATGGCGGCGGGTTTCCATAACGGCAAGATTAGCTCCCCATGCTCTCGGCCTGCTTGAGCAAGGCGGCGCGCTCGGTCGCCCACTCGGCGGCAACTTCGCTATGCGGCACACTGGGCCGGGGGTCGTCGATCGCTTCTTGCACCTGTTGAGTAAGCCAGCCCTTGTAGGCGGCGGCTTCGTGCGCGTTTTTCATGCGCTCGGCGGCGTCGGTGCGCTTGCGGTCGGTCTTGAGCGCCACGGGGTCAAAGTGGCTTGCGTCCACCTGGTACTTGGTGATGCCAATGTCCTTGAGGTAGGAAACCAGCGTTTCAAACTTGCGGAAGATTCGGATAGCGCCACGCTTGGCCGCTAGAACGCGCTCAATCATCCCGTATTGGATGACCACGCCCCAGCCGCCAGGCTGGCCCACGATGTTGGCCCCGCGAACGGCGCCGGCTTCAACGAGGCGTTCAAGGGTCACATGGTCGATAGTGTCAGCAGTAATAGCCATTTCGTCACCTTATGGGGTGGTTATCAATAAGTAGCACTATACCCGAATAATAAGAAAATGGGAACCTCTGATAAATAAATTTTGCATGTTGCTTGACATAACACCCGTTGCACGTAGTAGCGGGGCGTTTTCGCGTCCGCGAAAATCTGAGCGATTGCACGTTGCGCCGGGAGTTCTTCAGCACACCGGCCTACCCGCTGAGGCGCTGCAAGCGCGTCAGCAAGGACAGCCAGCTTGTGCGGCCCTCGGTGCAGTCGGCCAGCTTTAGCAGGTCTTCACCGAGGGCGGCGAGGCCGTCCAGTTCGCGCCCTTGGTGGTGCTCGATGTAACGCGATGCCAACTCGGCCAAGTCACCGTGCAACTGTTGCCGCGCCTTGAAGGTATCAGCGGCCATAGCCATATGCCTCCCCTGTCTCGAAGCCTTCCGGGGTACGGGTGGCCGTGATTTCGTCGCCCTTCTCATGCTCGGGCTTTTCGCCTGCCGGCACGGCCAGGCGTTCGCCGTCCTGCTCGATGACGTAATAGTTTTGCCCGCCTGCTTTGGCTACCTCGATCACTTCGCCCTCGATCTCCTGCCCCTGCTCCAAGGTCTTGGCGTTCAACTCCTGGGCGGCTTGGGCGTAGGGGTCGGGGTCGTCCTTCTCAATGCCATGCGTGGCCGGGTCTTGGCGCGCTTCGTGGCGCTGCTGCTGCTCGCTCTTGTCCTCCCGTGCCTCGGCGGCTTCAATGCGCGATTCATTGGCAATGCCCTGGTACTGGCGGGCCTGCTCCTGGGCGACTTGCTCGCGCTGCCGGGTCAAGATGGCTTCAAAGTCGGGCATGTCCTTGATGTACTGCGGCACCTCTATAACGCGCTCGCGTACCTGCTGCGTGTCGCCGGTCGTGCGCTGGCCGCTGTCGCTGTCTGCGCCCTGCTCTGCTGGCTTGAACTGGTCTTTGATGAAGTCGGCCGCATTGCCCACGGCGCGGCGCTTTTCGTCGTCCGGCTCCATGTCGTGCCAGGTCTTCAAGGTGGCGAAAGCGTCTTTCTTCTCGGCCTCGTTGGGTGCCTTTTCCTTGTCGCCCGAAGTCATGCGGTTAAGGAAGTCAATCAAGCCTTTGCAAGGTCGCCCAACACATCGGCCAAGCCCTTGGTGATGCCGTCCAAGGTGCTGGCAAGCCCTTCATTGATGTTGTTCAGGCCGTGGCGGTTGTGGCCGCTGAGTGGGTGCGGGGTGTGGTCTGTCATGGTCGTTTCTCCTGTTGGTCAAATTTTCGCGCCCGCGAAAATCTCGCGCCTGCCTGGTCACTGAAAAGCGGGGTTCTGGTCGGGCATGGCGACATACTCAACCTTGATGCTGGCGATTTCATCGCCGGGGATCTTCAAGAAGCCTTGCAGGTCGGGCAGGCCCATGATTTCCGAAGCGAGAACGGCGGATTGCCGCACCACTTGGGTGGATGTGTTTTGGCTCTGGCTCTGGCCGTTGTCGCTTGTGCTGAACGAATCATTAACCTGGGTGCGCTCAATCTCTTGTTCGCCTAGTTCGTTTTCCATGTTCTTGGCGGTTTCAGAGTCGCCCGCGCGAAGAATGCACTTCACCGATGTATTGGCGATCAAGGTTTGCGCTTCGTCGCGTCCGTAGGTCGTGCGAAGCTGCGCCACGGTTTGCAGGCCAAGCACACAGCGCCCGCCGTACTTGCACAACTTGGTAAAGCCAGCGCGTAGGCTGGTCACTTTTCCGAGTGAGTCCACTTCGTCCATGACGTACCACAAGCCCCGCTCCTGGTTCTCGGACAGGCTCAAGCCTTCAACCAGTGCCATTTCCAAGGCCGTGGCCACGAGGTTGCGAAGCATCCCCATTTGGTCATCGCGGTAGGTGATAAACAGCCAGTTATCGCGCCAGTCCTCTTGTATGAATTGACGGATTGAAAACGGGGTCTGGGGAGCAATGGAACAGAGAAGTCAGTTAAGCAGCTATCGGCATCACCAGTAACGGTCGGCACCTTCCATGCACGCATCGCTCTCTGAAAAACAGTGGCGGTCATCAGCGTCGCTGGCCATGCCGCTCAGCAACTCGTTCACGGTGTTGTCCAAATCTGCGTCACTGTCATAGGGAATCTTCAACTCATAGTCACCGTTCGGTCGTTGTCTGGCGTCGTATTTTTCGAGGTAGAAACCCTCAATGTGCTCTATTGTGCGCTTCTTGCCGCGTACAAATTTACTGTTGTTTGCGATCCGCAGGGTCAGCAGGATGGTGGCGATTTTTGGCTCATTGGCGTTGGCACTTACGATCACTGACGGGGCTGACCGCTGCTGCACCGATTTTTCGTAGGTGCTGATCTGGACACCACGATGCCGCAGATAACTGTACAGCGTACTCTTGGAGACGTGCAGTTTCTGTGCAATGGCGGCTACACCCATGCGCCGCTCCCGGTACAACGTTTCGGCGGCCATAGCCGTGGCCTGAGCTTGCGTTGATAGCCCTTTGGGACGTCCGCCAACCCGCCCACGTTCACGCGCGGCTGACAACCCTGCATGAGTGCGCTCACGGATCAATTCGCGCTCGAATTCAGCCAGCGATGCAAACAGGTTGAAGACAAGCCTGCCTTGCGCGTTGGTGGTATCGATAGGATCGTTCAAGCTGAGTAGGCCGACCTTGCGCTCCATCAGATTGCCGACCAGTTCAACCAGATGCTTGAGCGAACGTCCCATGCGGTCTAGCTTCCAGATCACCAGCACGTCTTCAGGCCGGAGTTGGCCCAGCAGCTCATCGAGTGCCGGACGCACGGTCTTTGAGCCGCTGGCTACGTCGCGGTAGATGCGCTCACAACCGGCGCGTTTAAGTGCGTCCAACTGCAAGTCGATATTTTGGTCGCGTGTGCTCACGCGGGCGTAGCCGATTTTCATTAAAAATTTCGTTTTACTCGTCTGAGTGCAATAATATCGAACTTTGATAAATAGAACCACTATTATGAACCAATTGCTGGTTGCAATTATTTTTCCGCCAATGAATTGTTAAAGTTCAGTAAAACGATCGTTTTATCAAACCAACTTGCATGGCGATATAAATCGGAGTATATACACTTATACACTTATACACTTATACACTTATACACTTATACACTTATACACTTATACACTTATACACTTATACACTTATACACTTATACACTTATACACTTATAGACACTGGAGTAATCATGGATTCAGTCCGCTGGAATATCGCTGTGTCACCGGACACGGATCAGTCCGTGCGCATGTTCATCGCTGCGCAGGGTGGTGGTCGTAAAGGCGACCTGTCGCGCTTCATCGAGGAGGCAGTGCGCTCCTACCTCCTGGAGAAGGCCGTCGAACAAGCCAAGACCACTGCCTCCAGCATGGGCGAGTCTGAACTGATTGACCTCATCGACGAGGCGGTGCAATGGGCGCGTGAACATTGATGCGTGTCATCCTGGACTCCAATGTGCTGCTCGGCGCACTGATTTCGCCGCACGGCCCACCTGATGTGATCTATCGCGCGTGGCGCTCGGCCAGGTTCGATCTGGTGACCTCAACGGTACAGCTTGACGAGTTGCGGCGTGTGAGCCGCTACCCCAAGCTCAAGACCATATTGCCAGCCCACCGCATCGGCACGATGGTGAACAACATGCACCGCGCCATCGTGTTGGGTGCTTTGCCCCCTCTGCCGGATGGCATGGACCTGAATGATCCGAATGATGCGTTTCTGCTTGCAATGGCCTTGTCCAGCGAGGCCGACTATCTGGTGACTGGAGATCGTCGCGCCGGGCTGCTGCAACGTGGCACCGCTGGTCGCACGCGCATCGTCACCCCTGCCACCTTCTGCACCGAAGCGCTTTGATGCCATGCCGGTCAGCTTCCTATCCAATACGCAACGGGAACGCTATGGCCTATACCCAGAGTCACTGACCACCGACGAGCTGGCTCGTTACTTCCATCTGGACGATGACGACCGCGAGTGGATCGCCACCAAGCGGCGTGACAGCAGTCGCCTGGGCTATGCGCTGCAACTGACGACAGTGCGCTTTCTGGGCACGTTCCTGGAAGACCCAACTGACGTGCCAGAAACCGTGTTGCGCACCCTCTCAATCCAGCTCAATATTGTTGAGTTTGCCGATTACATCGAAACCTATCGCGCAACTAGGCAACGCTGGCAGCACACAGCAGAAATTCGCGCTCGCTACGGCTATCGTGAATTTGCGGACACCGGCAATCAATTTCGCCTTGGGCGCTGGCTGTGTGCGCTGTGCTGGACGGGCACTGACCGCCCGGCTCTGTTGCAAAAATTGGTGATTGCCCCGAAGTGTGATGGACAAACGACTCTCTCACCGGATCTATCCTGAGCATGAACACTGATTTCAAAGGGCGTCACTTCGAAGGGGCAATCACCAATTTTTGCAACAGAGCCCCCTTATTGCGACAAAACCCATTAACGTGGTTGACTTTGGGCAATGAAATGTTGTTCAATGAAATGCTGTTCAATGGAATGTTGTTCAATGGGATGGCAAAAAAGCGGGAGGACGCTGCTGTCTTTCCTTGTTCAGGTGCTTGTTGGATAAGACCCTGAAGCACATAAAGAGCCTTCTAAATTGTTTCTCGTGTTACAAGAACTATAGTGGACCCGGAAATCCGGACAATAGTTTAAGGAGTATCCTGCACTGAACAACGAAGGCAGGATATGAACGAATTAAAACGAAACAGTTTCAGCGGACAACAAAAAAGCGAAGGTGGCACTGGATGCGGTACGAGGTCTCAAGACAATCAACGAGATCGCCCAGGAGCACAATGTCCACCCGACCCAAGTGCGGCAATGGAAGAAAGAATTGGTTGAACAGGCT
>NZ_JBIIVN010000235.1:0-6018 GCF_044339385.1 Collimonas sp.
CATTCGACGCTTGGCTATCGTTCACCCTGCCAGTATTTAGATGACTGGCTCACTGAGCAACATCAGGAAAAACAGGCGGCATAAAAGCCACCTGTTGGAAGACGAAAAATCGAGGGAAGCTCAGTTTCGTTTTAATTCGTTCATATCCTGCCTTCGTTGTTCAGTGCAGGATACTCCTTAAACTATTGTCCGGATTTCCGGGCCCACTATAACCAGCCTTCATAGGGCAGCGAACCGCCCGTGCCGGTCGATGTAAAGGCGTGTTGCGGGGCTAGGAAGATGAACGCCAGGAGGACGAACAGGCCGAGCTGAAAAAGGGTGTTGCGGTTGATGCGCAACGGGGAGCTGATGACCTTGCGAACCTCGTTGGCTGTGAGGCCCATGTGACGGTACAGCGCAGCGGTCTTTTCGTCGCGTGCGTCGGCAGTCGGCAAGTAGATTTTGGTGATGGTGGCAGGTGCTTGCATTGGCTTCATTCCTTAGAGAGTGCGTGTGATGTAACGGCCGTTTTCGTAGCCGGAAATTTCAAGAATTTCCTGCACGCGACGACCATCCGAGGTTCGGGCGATGTGGACGACGACATGAATCACCTCGCCTATCAGCGGTTCAATATCGGATGGAGCCGACTCATTGCGGGCGATGAGCGACTTCAAACGAGCCAGGCCAGCCATTGGGTTGTTGGCGTGAAGAGTGGCCGCCCCGCCCTCGTGGCCGGTGTTCCAGGCATCGAGCAAATCGAGGGCTTCGGGGCCGCGCACTTCGCCGACCAGGATGCGGTCAGGGCGCATGCGCAGAATGACTTTGAGAAGGGCGGTCATGCTCACGTCAAGCGATGTGTGGTACTGCACGAAGTTTTCAGCGGCACACTGAATTTCGCCCGTGTCTTCAATGATGCAGACCCGTTCTGTAGGGTTGCAAAGCACCATTTCATTGATGATGGCGTTGACCAAGGTGGTCTTGCCCGAGCCGGTGCCGCCAATCACCAAGATGTTGCGGTGGTTCTTAACCGACGCTTTCAGCGAGTCGTATTGCGCCGTGGTCATGATGCCGGCCGACACGTACTGTTCAAGCGTGAAGATGGCGATGGCCTTCTTACGAATTGCAAACGTGGGCGCAGGGACGATGGGCGGGAGCTGACCGGCGAAGCGTGAACCATCAAGGGGCAACTCGCCTTCGATGATCGGCTTGATCCGCGTGATTTCCTTGCCGTGGTAGCCGGCCACGGTCTTGATGATGGCTTCGGCTTGCGCAGCGCGCAGCGTGCCGATGCACTTCATCCCTTCCCCAAGACGCTCTTGCCACAGCTTGCCATCGGCATTGAGCATCAGCTCGACGGTCTTGGGGTCATGGAGCGCATCAAGCAGCAGCGGCCCCATGTCCCGTTCGAGCTTTTTCTTGGCGCGGTCTTTGACGCTCGCGTACTGGTCTTCTGGTTCGGTCATTCGGTTCTCATCCCGGTATGTGTTACCATGCATTCTACACGATAAAGGATATACCGAAACTAAAAACTAAAAACTAAAAACTAAAAACTAAAAACTAAAAACTAAAAACTAAAAACTAAAAACTAAAAACTAAAAACTAAACAATAAAATTGAAATGTCCGTTGCGGTCAAGGTCTGCCATCGTCGTCTTCGGCGACGACAAGACAAGACGATGCATGCCGCAATGCGGAAGCGAGCCAGTGTTTTCGCCTAGTTGGCGCGTCTGGCACCTTGCATGCCAGAGCTTCACTTTTTAGCCGCTAAATTTCTTCCCTGGAGTTAGGCCTTGTTCGGCTTCTTGTCTTGTAAATGCTTGCAGTTCTCCTGATCCCACTGGCGCACGTTGTAAGCCTGAAATTCCGTCAGGATGGCAGAGACACGTAGGAAGCCTTCGGGAAGGCTGCGGGGCGCGTGCCCGCCTGCAAGGGCGTCCAAGGTCGCCCGATCCAAATCTGTGAGTTCTAGCAAGGTCGGCAGGGGCGTTTCCAGCGCTTCCGCAATGGCTTCCATGATCTTGAGGGACGGGTTGGCTTTCCCGTTGGTCAGGTCGGAAAGGAAGGAAACGGAAATGCCTGATTTCTGCGCGAGTTCGTTCTTCGTCATGCCCAGCTCTTCGAGGAGCCGCAGCACGTTTGTAAATAGTATTTGGTTGTACACAGACCATTTGCCTTACGTTGGGCGCAGCTAAAAATTTTAGCCGCTAAAGTTCTTGACGGTGGATTTCTGTTTAGCTAAACTGTAGGCTTGTCCAATGAAGGAGAGCCTTTGTGAGCCTGAACAAATTCCAATTTATCGGTAATCTTACCCGTGATAGTGAGGTTCGGTATACATCCGGAAGCGATGCCCGCGCCGTTTTTGACCTTGGCGTCAACCAAACATGGCGCGACGCGGCCGGCGTCAAGCAAGAGAAGAGCAATTTCTTCCGCATCAAGTGCTGGGGCAAGACTGCCGAGAACGCCGGCAAATACCTTGGCAAAGGCTCCAAGGTTTTTGTCGAGGGTCGCATCGAAAATACCGAACATCAGAAGGACGGGCAGACCGTGTACGGTATGGATTTCGTCGCCGAATACATCGAGTACCTGGAAACGAAAACACCGGGCGGCCGCAGCAGCGCGCCGGCCAACGGCGAGTAATTTCCTGGATGATGTGCGCTATGACCCTTGATTTCTTTGACGAAGAAGAGTTTAGGCGGCGACTCATTGCCGGTGGAATCGACGCAGCGAGCGCCGCCGAGGTCGCTTCCAAAACCGCAGCTTCGCGCAAGGCATCGGGCCAGGCTCAAAAGCACATCACCAACGCGGCCGCGTTGGTTCAGATCCCGGAGCCGGCACCGACGCCGGCCGCCGAACCCACCGTGCCAGAGGTCGAGGTCGCCGCAGCACCCTCACCTTCCCCCACTGACGAATACTGGGCCACGGTCTACAGCCACTATCAACAAGACCAGGCCAAGCAAGCCAGCGCCGGGCCTACTCAACCTACCCGGAGGGAACGCATGGCTACAACACCCAAGAAGAAACCAGCAACAGCCGTCGCCGCGCTGGCCGACAAGGCGCACCAGCTTGAGCAGGCCGCAACGCTCAAGGCGACAAAGGCGCAGATCAAGGAGCTACAGCTTTCGCTGTTCGACATTGCGCCTTGGGCCGACAACTTGCGGGCCATGCCCAACGATCTTGCCAGGGCCGCGTTGTTCACGGTGCGCAACAAGCGCACCCCCCGCGAGGCGCGGCAGTCCCACTCCATTTTCGTGCTGTCCAAGGGCGTCGAAATCACCTACACCGGCATCGAGCTGCGGGCCGACGACGACGAGCTGGTTTGGCAGCAAGTCTTGGAATACGCGAAGCGCGTCCCGGTCGGCTCGCCCGTCACGTTCACGTTCTACGAGCTGTGCAAAGACCTTGGCTGGTCAATCAATGGCCGCTACTACGACAAGGCCGAGGAATGCTTGTCAAGGTTGCAGGCGACGGCCTTGCAGTTCATTTCCGGCCGGATCGGTCGCCTTGAATCCGTGTCGCTGATCCATCGCTTTCGCGTACTGGATCGAGGCAAGAAAAACTCGCGCTGCCAGGTCGAGATTGACGATGAAATGGTGGTGCTGTTCGCCGGCAAGTACTACTCGAAATTCGAGTGGGAAAAGTACCGTTCACTGTCGCCGACAGCCAGGCGCATGTTCGATTACTTCGTGTCGCATAGCGAGCCGTTCCCGATGCTGTTGGAATCGTTCCGGCTCATGTGCGGATCGGACTCGGATCGGCTCAAGAAGTGGACGGAGCAGACCAACAAGGCATGCGACGAGCTGACCGGCAGCGGCCTGGTCAAGAAAACATGGGTGGCCGGGGACAAAATCTACTGTGAGCGGTAGACGGCCAGGTGGGCAGGCGATCAACAGCGGGGGCTTCGGCTCCCGTTTTTCATTGACAGATGAGGGGCCAACCGGGGGAATTTTCGCGGGACGCGAAAACCGACTATGTCGTGCTGCGCATCGAGCCTCGTGCCGAGTCTCGCCCCCGCGGCTTCCAGCGCCCTTTCCGTGGAATACCCATGCCTACCCCTTGGCGACCTCGTTCGAGGCCCGCTAGGGGGCCATACGCAAGCCTAGCGGCGCCCATTGCGCCGGAGCGCCAGGCGATCCCGAGAGGCTGGACTGCGGTGGAACATCGGAGTAGGATTAAATCCTATTCAAGAATGGAGGCGCTATGCGAACCACACAACAACTGAGCATCACCCTGCCGAACGACATGGCGGATGCGGTGAAAACCAAGGTGCGGTCGGGCGAGTACGCCACCGAAAGCGAGGTGATCCGCGACGGGCTGCGCGCTCTTCTGGCGCGTGATCGAGCCGTCGAAAGCTGGTTACACGACCAGGTCGGCCCGGCCTACGACGCTCTGAAAGCCGATCCATCCCGTGCCGTCACCGTTGACCAGGTGCGTGCCCGTCTTGCTGTCGAGCACGCGAAGGCGCGATGAGCTATCGCGTCATCTTCACCCCCGAGGCCGAGGAACAGCTTGCGGCGCTGTACGGCTACATCGCCGTTGCAGCATCCCCCGACATTGCAGCGCGGTACACCGAGGCCATCGTGAGCTACTGCGAGAGCCTGTGTACCTTCCCACATCGCGGCACCAGGCGCGATGACGTCCGCGCCGGCCTGCGCATCACCAACTACAAAAAGCGCGCCGTGATCGCCTTCGACGTAGACGCCGAGCAGGTGTCCATCATCGGCGTGTTCTATGGTGGCCAGGACTACGAGACGATCCTGACCGATGACTAACACGGCGTGGCCAAGGCCCCTCATCTGTCAATACGGTGGGCATGAGCTGCGCCGGCCCCTCAAATGTCAGCATGCCGCCCCCTTCGTCGGTCGCCGGCACCTGGTGCCGCCTGGTGGATGCGGACAAAAATTGAATAACTTTGTCGGCCGTGACGCTTGAGGGGCGTTCATTGACACTTGAGGGGCGCGGCCAAGCGGCGCTACGTTGACATTTGAGGGGCGCGGGCCGTTTTCGAGGCTGGCCAGGCTCCCCAAGCGCTGGCCAGGTGCCTTTTCGAGCGGCCGAACAGGCACTTACCCACAGTTTCTGTGGATAAGCCTATTGGCAAGGTGGCCTCGCTATAGACACTTGAGGGGCGCGACCATAGACACTTGAGGGGCCGTTCGTTGACCCTTGAGGGGCAGGCTACAGACACTTGAGGGGCTATCCCTAGACACTTGAGGGGCAGCGCAGAACGGGTTTTCTTTGGAGTATCAACGACTTAGCCGCGTTTTTCGAGCGTGCTAACCGAATTTTAACCATAGGTTTAACGTATTCTTATAACTTTGGTTTATAACTAAGAACCTGCAAAAAAAAAACGGGCAATGCCCCGAAGCGGCCGCGATGAATCGACGCCGAAGGGGGGACGCCCCCCTTCTCGATCCCACCCGACCGCAAGCGGCCTCCCATCCCCCCAGGGGCTGCGCCCCTCGGCAGGTGGCCTCACCCCAAATCGAGCAGCGCCGGAGGTGCTGAGGGCTACGAAACCAGGCGCAAGCGCCTGGAACAGCCTATTTCGTCCTACTTACGCTGCGCTATGCCCAAAGGGGCTACGCCCCTCTGGACTCCCCGGGCCTCAACACAACCATCCAGACCATTACTGGAAGCTGGTGGATGCACCACGGCCCAGGTTTTACGCCAAGAAGGGGCGGTAACCGGCAGTGCTCACCAGTTGGCTCCTCAAGTGTCAAAGAAACGAGGCAAAACCGCAGCCCGCAACGGCCGCGAGCGCATCGACCACCAAAACAGCTTGTAAAATAGGGCATTTTGCCCTATACTTCACTATGAAGGCCGGGCAATTTGCCCAGGTCGCAAACCGGGGTTCCACGCCCATACCCTCGAAATTTCCCGCCTTGCCTTTTTGGGGCATCGGAAAACCTGTCAAGCACTGAGCTTCCCCCGAAATTTAGTCTTCCATAGGTAACGTAAAATCAACGATCCTTTGGAAAGACCAGCAATGAAGAAGATACCAAAACAGATGTACACGGCGGAGTTCAAGGAGCTAGCCGTGC
>NZ_JBIIVN010000008.1:0-28630 GCF_044339385.1 Collimonas sp.
CATCGAGCAGCGCCACCCGGCGCAGGATCACGCCGTCCTCTTCCATTTTCTGGATACGCCGCCAGCATGGCGTCGAAGACAGATTGACCTTCTCGGCGATTTCCGCTACCGGGGTGGCCGCGTTTTCCTGCAGGATAGCGAGAATTTGTTTATCTATTTTGTCCATGGTCGACTTGAGTGTAAGAAGAGTGATGTACCACCAGCGCGCCAAATGCGTCATACAGTTTGGCACAAGCGCGGCAAAAACCAGGCAGTGTAGCGTCTCGACCACGGCAGTGCCGCATTCAGAGGATGTTGCCTAAGCGGTTTGATTGACAAGCCTGGCGAGGAGGCAGATATTAAGCTGGTGGTATTCATAAATATAAGAAGGAGACAAAATTGTATCTATTGAATCTGGCTTTATCCAAGCGATTCCGGCTGCGTCCGATGGCGCGCGCATTGACGATAGCCAGCCGCACCGCTGCCATACTCGGCGCCGGTCTGATCGTCGGTTCTTCGGCCTCCGCGGCGAATTTTTCCCAATTGGTGTTTTTCGGGGATTCGCTGACGGATAGCGGTTACTTTTCCGGCGTCGGGCAGCAAGCCTCGTTTACGACGAATCCCGATCCGGTGTGGGCGCAAATCGTCGCGCATCAATACGGCAAAACGGCGAATCCCGCCGCAATACTTACGCCCAGCGGCCCGCAACCGGCCGGCGGTACCGATTATGCTGTCGGCGGTGCCCGTGTGACCAGCCAGAACGGCTGGCCTGATGCCGCCACGGCACCTCTGGTGCCGACGGTAAGCAGTCAGGTCAACGGCTATCTGGCAGCTAATCCAAGGTTAGACAGCAAGGCCTTGTATGCGGTCTGGGCCGGTGCTAACGATATTTTTGGCTACACCCAAACCAATCTGGCCAACTTGCTTAATCCAGTCACGCAGACCGCTACCGCATTGCAAACCATTCAACAAGTCACCGGCGAGGCCGCCAACGTGGTGACCCTGGTCAAGCGCCTTCAGCAAGCGGGGGCGGGCACAGTGCTGGTGGTTAATTTGCCGGATGTCAGGCTTACTCCGGAGGGCCTGGCGATTCCGGCACTGTCAACCTTATGGACGGCTTCTTCAACCAGTTTCAATACCGCTCTGAATAATGGGTTGAGCGGTCTGGGCGGTAACATCGTGGCGCTGAATGCCTTTGGCCTGCTGCGCGAAGTCATCGCCAATCCTGGTCTGTACGGGTTTTCCAATGTCACCAGCCCGGCTTGCACAACTAGCTCTGCGGGCAACTGCACGCTGTCGACGCTGGTTGCGCCGAACGCTGACCAGACTTATCTGTTTGCCGATGGCGTGCACCCAACCGGTGCCGGTCATGCGATTCTGGCGCAATATGTGGTGTCGGTATTGCAAGCACCCGGACAAATCGGCCTGCTGGCCGATGCGCCGCTGGCCAGCGCACAGACTGTTACGCGGGCTATTGATGACCGTCTGCGTCTGACCCCGCGCGCCGGTCAGGTCGAAGCGTATGCTGCCTATGACAATACCCATCAGAGTCTCGATCACAACAACAATAACCCAGGTCTGGATGGTTCTGCCAATAACCTCACCATCGGTGTTGATTACGCCCTTAACCAGAATGTCACGCTTGGCGGCGCTTTCAGCTTTGCTCATAACAAGGCCGAATTCGGTGGCAATGCCGGTGGCTTCAAGCTGGATCAGGCGATGCTGTCGGCCTATACCCAATATCGCGACGGCGCCTGGGCGGTCAACGCAATCGGCATGGCTGGCTCGCTGCAATATAACGACGTCACGCGCAATATCGCGCTGGGTCCGGCGATCCGCAGTGAAAGCGGCGATACCAATGGCCATCAATTCCTGTTGCGTATCGGCGGTCAGTATGACTTCAATCTCGGGGCGCTGGTGCTGAGTCCGGTCGGTACGCTGACCTGGCAACAGGTCAATGTCGGCGGCTACGCGGAAAACGGCAACGACAGTACCGCCATGAACTTCCAGTCGCAAACCCGCAATTCGCTGGTGTCCAGTCTCGGCGCGCAGGTCAGCAGCAAGCTGACGCTTGGCGCATATGACGTGAAGCCGTTTGCCAAGCTTGCCTGGGAAAAGGAGTTCGATGACAGTGAACGCGATGTCCGCGCCAATATCATCGGCATGGCGGGTAGCTTCGGATTGCCCGCTTACCTGGGGCCATCCAACAGCGCACGTCTGGAGCTCGGCGCTAGCATTGCGCTGGCAAGTAATTTCAGCGCTTACGCCAGCTATAACGGCCAGTTTGCAGGCGGCAACAAGATCAATTAATTCCAGGTTGGCTTGAAAAAGGCGTTTTAAGTCGGAAGGTGGGGTGCCAGGGTGTGCCCACCCAGTATTTTTAAGGCGATGTGGCGTCGGAAGTTTTTGCCGATGCCTTGGTCGGCAGCGCTGCTTCATCGTCGAAATCGACAACCGCAGCGCTGCCGTCGAGGCCAAGATAATGTTCGGTCAGGCCGAAGAAGCGGTCATAGAACTGGCCGGCAGGAATGGTTTCGCTGGCGACTTTTACCAGCGAGTCCGATGTGCTGCCGATTGGCATCGACACCGAACCCAGCACACTCAGGCCGAGGCTGGCCGAGTTGTTAGTTTTTTTCAGCGCGTAGCGATCCTGAGTGGCGCTGACGAACACTGTGGTGCTTTTCCCTTGCTTGTCGTTGGCGGCGCACACCACATGGAATTCGATTTCGACGTGGATGTCGCTTTCCGGCTGGAAGTGCTTGTGGCCATCGACCAGATCGGCCTTGGCCTGCTTGATGATGTAACCCTGGCTGAGCAGGGTACGTCGCGCCGCCTCGCACGTTGCTGGCGCGGACCGGGCAAAATCGTGCGAAAAGGTGCTTGTGTCGCTGAATTGTTCGCCCTGGTATACCGCCGATTTGGTGGTTGAGCAACCGGCGACAAGACCAGTCAGCGAAACCGCGAGTAAGGCTAAGGCGGGCGATAAAGATAACCTGAACATCCTGGACATGAACGAAAACTCCTTAAACCGACAAAATTGAAAGCGACGGATGGCATTTTAGTCCATTGCACCTTTGAATATTCAGTCGATCCGACAAAAGTCCGGGGGGTTTGTGCCGTTTCAGGTATCCTTTTCCAGCCTCTTGTTCGCTACTGCTGATCACGCTTCGGTTGGTCCGCGCACGACGCTGTAGTGGTCAGCATTGGCTTTTAACCAGGCCGTTGCCAGTTCTCGGTTGTCGTGCTGCCAGGGGTGAAAATCGCGCTTGATGTAACGGAAGATTGGGCCGACGGTCAGCCAGAATAGCCCGTATCTGCCGAAAAAGAAGCTCGCCGCATCGAGCCATGTAGCAGCGTTGAACAACATCCGGTCATGCCGCAGGTTGTTGATGGTTTGTCCGGTAGCCATCGTTGTGAAACGCCACATCGCATACATGTACCAGCGCACGCGCCGTCCGTGGCTGCCGCCCAGAGTGCGGTACAGGTCGAAAGCGACTGCCTTGTGTTCGGTCTCTTCCACTGCGTGCCAGCGCCACAGCATTGCCAGCATCGGATCGGCACCTTGCAGGATTTCCGGATGGTGCAGTGTGATGTCGGCAAGCACCGCTGTGCAATGCTCAAAAGCGGCAGTCACGGCCAGCCTGCTGAGCGCTGGCACGTTGCGACGGCGTCCCAGCTCAATCTGGTTGCGCACCCAGTGTTGCCAGTGATTGACCAGCCCCTGCTTTTCCAGTTGCTCGTTATACAGGTCATGAATGCGCCGATGGGTAGCCTCCTGGCCGACAAAATCCTCAATCGTGGCTTGCAGCGCAATATGGTCAGCGTCGGCCGGCAGTGTCGCCGCTGCCGCGCGCACGGCGTCGATGAACTCTTGTTCTCCGACCGGAAAGCTCATTGACAGCGCATTGAAATATTGGCTGCGGAAAGGCTTGCCGGCCAACCAGTGGCGCGGCAAGCCTTGCGAAAGGTCAACTAATAGTTTTCTGACCATCAATGGTGTGGATGTATTCACGGACTGCCTTTGTTAAGTCACCATACAGGCACTATACTGAGCCTTATTCAGTTTTTAAACTCGCAAGTTGCTCAGTTTTGCAGAGGTATCCAGATGGCCAGGCGCAATCCCGTTTCTTCCTATGAGATCATGCGAAAATTGCCGACGCAAGAGCGTGCGCAACGGACCATAGAGACTATTTTTCAAACCACAGCTCAGATTTTGGAAAGCGAAGGCGAGCAAGGTCTGACAACCAACAAGGTGGCGCAACAGGCGGGTTTTTCGATTGGCACCCTGTATCAGTATTTTCCGAGCAAGAAGGCGATCCTGTCGGCGCTGATCGCCCGCGAACGGCGGCGTGTGATGGATGAGCTGGACGAATTGATGGAAAGCGCGGAACACCATACCGATCAGCTTGATCCAAAGCGCTTTTTGCGTCAGTTCATCCGCATCAATATCGAAGGACTGGGCAGCGGCAGGAGCGCCAAGCGGGCGATGATCCGCTTTGCCTGGCAGCACGATCACCACGAAGAGATTACGCAGGCCTTGCGCGAGACGGCGGAGCGGATCGCCATCAGCATGCAGAGGATAGACCATCCCAACCTGCGCCCGCCGACGCCGGCGATGATGTTCGTCGTCACGCGCGCTGTGATCGGCACAATTCGCAGCGCCTCGCTGGAAAAATCGCCGCTGCTTGGCAGTATCGAATTCGAAGATGAATTGGTGCGGCTGGCCTGGCGCATGCTGTCACAGTCTGGCGATTATTGAGGCGATCGCGGTCTTCATGGTGAGAATAGTATTGAGTTACAAGGCATTGCATCAAAATGACCGATAATGTGCTACCCCGGCAGCACTAATTCATCGCACGAATTAATATTAATAGCGACATTCATGAGCTAGATTCATTAGTCACATTGATCAGCCACATTGATCAGCCACATTGATCAGCCACATTCAACCGCAACATTCAATAGCGTAAATCCAGAGCGCAAATCCATAGAAAACCCGCATGAAATACCCGGCATTACTTCTCTTTGCAGACATTCTTCCCCGAATCGGGCAGTTCGACGCTATTATCGATGCGCGCAGTCCATCCGAGTTCGCCGAGGACCATATTCCCGGCGCCATCAACTGTCCGGTACTGGACGATGCGCAACGGGTGCAGGTCGGCACCATGTACAAGCAGGTCAATGCGTTTGAAGCCAAGAAGCTGGGAGCGGTGCTGATAGCCCGCAATATTGCGCAGCATATCGAGACGTTGTTCATCGGCCAGCCGCGTGAATGGGAGCCGCTGATTTATTGCTGGCGCGGCGGCAACCGTAGCGGGGCGATGGCGCACATCATGGCCAGGATCGGCTGGCCGGTGGTGCAGTTGGATGGCGGCTACCGGGAATTTCGCCGCCATGTCAATGACAGTCTGAGCGAACTGCCGCAGCGTTTTTCTTTCAAGGTGATCTGCGGCCCGACCGGCAGCGGCAAGAGCCGCTTGCTGCAAGTGCTGGAGCAGCAGGGTGCGCAGGTGCTTGACTTGGAACAGCTGGCCGCGCACCGTGGTTCCGTGCTGGGCAATTTGCCGACAGAATTGCAGCCCTCACAGAAAACGTTCGAAAGCCGCATCTGGCAGCGTTTGCAAGGTTTCGATCCGCAGCGGCCGGTATTTGTGGAGTCCGAGAGCAAGAAAGTCGGCAATCTGCGCGTGCCGGAAATGCTGATGGGCAGAATGCGCAACTCACCCTGCATTGCGGTTGCCCTGGCGCGCTCAGAGCGGGTACGGTTGCTCATTGAGGATTATGCGCATTTCGTCGCCGATCCCGCTTTACTGAATACCCAACTGGCTTGCCTGGCCTATCTGCATGGCCGTGAGAAGGTTGCGCAATGGCAGAAAATGGCCTTGTCGGGGCACATCGGAGCGCTGGTTGATGAGCTGTTGCTGAAGCATTATGATCCGGCCTATGCGCAGTCGATCAAGCGCAACTTCGGGCAGTTTTCCAACGCGCAGATTTTGGATCTGACGGATATCTCAGATGCTGCTTTTTTGCAGGCGGCAAAGCAATTGCAGCAGAATATATAAAACGGAATGGCCGGGAGCACCATTCTTTATCAACTTACATTTCAGGACCAGCATGAGTGACCTCATTGAAGCAGTTGAACCAGATCAGCCAGCTCAGCCAGCTATCCGACTGACTTCCTTTTCGCACGGCGGCGGTTGCGGCTGCAAGATCGCGCCTGGCGTGCTGGCGCAAATTCTCAAGAATTCGAATGGTTTTCCGGTGCCGAAGGAATTGATGGTCGGCATAGAAACCGCCGACGACGCCGCCGTCTATAAGCTCAACGACGAGCAGGCATTGATCGCGACTACCGACTTCTTCATGCCGATCGTCGACGATCCGTACGACTTCGGCCGCATCGCCGCCGCCAATGCGATTTCCGATGTGTATGCAATGGGCGGCACACCGATCATGGCGCTGGCGCTGGTCGGCATGCCGATCGATAAATTGCCGTTGGAAGTCATCGGTAAAATTCTCCTGGGTGGCGAGTCAATCTGCGCCGAAGCCGGTATTCCGATTGCCGGTGGTCATACCATTGATTCGGTCGAGCCGATCTATGGGTTAGTGGTGCTGGGGTTGGTGCATCCGTCCAAGGTCAAGCGCAATGCCGGGGCCAAGGCGGGCGACAAACTGATTTTGGGCAAGCCGCTCGGGGTCGGTATTTTGTCCGCTGCGTTGAAGAAGGGCGCGTTGGATGCCGCCGGATACAAGGCGTTGATCGACAACATAACCAAGCTGAACAAGCCCGGCAGGTCGTTGTCAGACCTGGCTGGCGTCAATGCCTTGACCGATGTGACCGGCTTCGGCCTGCTTGGGCATTTGCTGGAGCTGGCGCGCGGCGCCGGTTTGTCGGCACGGCTCGACATGAACGCCATTCCATTGCTGCCGCAGGTGTTGCAACTTGCTGAGCAAGGCAATATCACCGGTGCGTCCGGCCGCAACTGGAGCAGTTACGGGCATGACGTCAGTCTGGCAGCGACGATTACGTCGCTGCAACGCAGCCTCTTGACGGACCCGCAAACCTCGGGCGGTTTATTGGTATCCTGCGATCCTGGCACGGCAGAGCAGGTATTGGAGCTGTTCCGGCGCGAAGGTTTTGCCGATGCTGCTGTCATCGGCGAAATGACATTGAGTGGCAACGTGGTGCAGGTTGTTGCCTGATTTGATGGGAGCCAGCTTGGCGGCACAGAGCGCTGGTTTATACGTTCAATACGATTGAATGTCACGTCTGTCTCGATGGATAGGCAAACAAGTTCACAAGAATAACCAGTGAGATCACCACGGAGAGGAAACGCCATGAGCGGCAATCAGCAGCCAACGAATCCCGGTGCCAAGCTTTATCTCGACGACCTCAAGGTAGGCGACCGTTTCTCCAGCGCGGAACACGCGATGGATGAGCGGCAGATCAAGGCGTTCGCGGCCCAATTCGATCCGCAACCTTTTCACCTCGACGATGAGGCAGCAAAAAAGACTTTGTTTGGCGCTCTTGCCGCCAGCGGTTGGCATACGGCGGCAATAACGATGCGCTTGCTGGTGACCAGCGGCGTGCCGCTAGCCGATGGTGCGATTGGCGCCGGTGGCGAAATCAGCTGGCCACGGCCGACCCGGCCGACCGATGTGCTGCACGTAGAGAGCGAAGTGCTGGAAATCACGCCATCGCGTTCACGGCCGGAGCGCGGCATGGTCACGGTGCGCAGCGAGACGCGCAACCAGCACGGCGACATCTTGCAGGTATTTACCGCCAAGATGGTGGTTTCGCGTCGGCCTTGAGGTTGTGCCAAATCGCCTCTGGGTTTGAGCGGTTTTTGTCGCTATCCGTTTGCTGTGTGCGCTGGCGTACTGATTGGTTTTATTTTTGGTGTATGTTGGACTTGCTGGCGGCAGTTTGGGCAGAAGTTTTGCATCAATATCAATATTGACATCAATTGGAGCAGCGCATGCATAGCGAAACAATTGGCGATTATGAGATCGAGTGCTCTTCTTCGCAAGTGCCGGACAGCCAGGACTGGATTGCCAACCTTGCGATTTACGGAGCATCGACCAATCCCATGCATCGCAATGATATTTTGCCCTTACAGCGGGTCGCTGTCGACGAGGTGTTTCCGACTGAGGCCGCGGCTGAGCAGGGGGCTCGCAGGGTGGCAATTGCACTGATTGAAAAACAGCGCTAACAATCGCTATCGGACTGATGCCTTGCATATTCACTCATGGATATTGACGGCATGCGTTCTGATACGGCAGGTTTGATCATCGTCACGATACCTGTCAAAGAGGAGATTGAAGATGCAGCTCGGTATGATTGGATTGGGGCGCATGGGCGCCAATATGGTCAGGCGTCTTCTGACGGGCGCTCATCAGTGCGTGGTATATGACTTGCATCAGGATGCCATCAAGTCCATGCAGCAAGCGGGTGTCATCGGCGCTGCTTCGCTGGCCGACCTGATTGCCAAATTGCCCAAGCCGCGCGTGTTGTGGCTGATGCTGCCGGCGGCGGTGGTCGATGAAAATCTGGCGATGTTGGCGCCGCTGCTGGATACCGGCGATATCGTCATCGATGGCGGCAACTCGTATTATCACGACGATATACGGCGTGCAGCCGGGTTGCAGGCGCGCCAGATTCATTACGTCGATGTCGGCACCAGCGGCGGTGTCGCCGGATTTGAGCGCGGCTATTGCCTGATGATCGGCGGAGAACAACAAACAGTACAGTTTCTCGCGCCGATTTTTGCCACGCTGGCGCCGGGCATTAGTGCTGCGCCGCCGCTGGCAGGCCGCAACAAGCCCGGCAGCAGCGCCGAACAAGGCTACTTGCATTGCGGTCCGCATGGTGCCGGGCACTTCGTCAAGATGGTGCATAACGGTATCGAATACGGCATCATGGGTGCCTATGCGGAAGGCTTGAATATCCTGCGGCACGCCAATGTCGGCAAGCACAGCCGTCAAGCCGATGCCGGAACGACGCCATTGCGGCAGCCCGAACACTATCAATACGATCTGGACCTGGCCGAAATTACCGAACTCTGGCGGCGCGGCAGCGTCATCAGTTCATGGCTGCTGGATTTGACGGCAGCAGCGCTGCTGCGCGACCCACAGCTTGAAAGCTACGCCGGCCGCGTCTCGGACTCAGGCGAAGGGCGCTGGACCATCAACGCCGCCATCGACGAAGCGGTGCCGACGCCGATCCTCAGCGCGGCACTGTATGCGCGCTTCAGCTCGCGCGGCGAGGGTGGTTTTGCCGACCAGGTGCTGTCGGCGATGCGGTATGGTTTTGGCGGCCATCTGGAAAAAGCCGCCAAGCCAAAGGAAGATTAATGCGGAAATTGACAGGAAAACATTCATGGCGATCAGCCCGCTAGCAGGAAAGCCTGCGCCATCGTCCATTCTGGTGAATCTGCCCAGGCTGGTGTCGGCCTACTACACCGAAGTGCCGGACCCGACGTTGCCGGCGCAGCGCGTGGCATTTGGCACTTCGGGTCATCGCGGCACGTCATTCGACGGCAGTTTCAACGAGTGGCACGTGCTGGCGATCAGTCAGGCCATTTGCGCCTATCGCGCCGAGCAGGGCATCAGCGGCCCGCTGTTCCTCGGTGTCGATACCCATGCGCTGTCGATACCCGCTTGCGCCAGCGCGCTGGAAGTCCTGGCGGCCAACGGCGTTGAGGTGATGCTGTCGCAGGACGACGAATATACGCCCACGCCGGCGGTGTCGCTAGCCATACTTGGCCATAACCGCGGCCGCAGTACAGGGCTGGCCGATGGTATTGTTATTACGCCCTCGCACAATCCGCCGGAGAGCGGCGGCTTCAAGTACAACCCGCCAAACGGTGGCGCTGCCGACACCGTTGTGACAGCATGGATCGAGGCAAAGGCCAATGCCTACCTGATGGCAGGACTCAGCGGCGTCAACAGAATCTCTGTCGAAAAAGCCTTGAAGCTGGCTACCACGCATCGCTATGATTTTCTCGGTTGCTACGTCGACCAACTCGATCAAGTGATCGACATGGCCGCAATACGCGCAGCGAACATTCATCTCGGAGTTGACCCGCTGGGCGGCGCCGGCGTCCATTACTGGGCACGGATAGGCGATCAGTACAAGCTCAATTTGACGGTGGTCAGCAGTGAAGTCGATCCGACGTTTCGCTTCATGACCGTGGATTGGGATGGCCGGATCCGCATGGATCCGTCGTCTTCGTATGCGATGCAGCGCCTGATCGACATGAATGGTCGCTACGACATTGCCTTTGCCTGCGATACCGATCACGACCGTCACGGTATCGTCGCCAACAGCGTCGGGCTGTTGCCGGCCAATCACTACCTTGCGGTGGCGATTGATTATTTGTTCCGCCATCGCCCGCACTGGTCAAAGGATAGCGGTGTCGGTAAAACGGTGGTGAGTAGCCAGATCATCGATCTTGTCTGCGCGCGGCTGCAACGCAAAGTGTATGAAACGCCGGCCGGCTTTAAGTGGTTTGCCGAAGGTTTGCGCGAAGGATCGCTCGGTTTTTGCGGCGAGGAGAGTGCCGGGGCATCCTTTTTGCGATTCGACGGAACGGTCTGGACTACCGATAAAGACGGCCTGATAGCGGGCTTGCTCGCCGCCGAAATGACGGCACGCACCGGGCGCGATCCAGGCCAGCTGTATGCTTTATTGACCGCTGAACTTGGCGATCCGGTCAGCACCAGAGTAGAGGCGAGCGCAACCCCGGCACAGAAGAAAATGCTGGCTGCGCTATCACCGCAGCAGGTGCATTTCACTGAGCTGGCCGGAGAAAAAATTCAACATATCCTCACCAACGCTCCCGGCAATAATGCAGCAATCGGCGGCTTGAAAGTGGTTGCCGACGGGGGGTGGTTCGCCGCGCGGCCATCCGGCACCGAAGATATTTATAAAATTTATGCCGAAAGCATGCACGGTGACGCCCATCTGTCGCGTATCGTGACGGAGGCGCAAGCGATGGTCGATGCTGCATTGGCTAACGGTGGCGGCGCGGAAAACGGCTGATTTAACTGCTGGCGCGTGCGCTGGTGTTGCCGGTATTACTGGTATTGCCGGTATTGCCGGTATTGCCGGTATTGGCACTATGAGCGCCCAAGCAGTGCAAGCGTTCATTCACCGCCTGCTGCGCCAGGTCTTTGGTATTCCGGTGGCGCCCAGATATGTTTCAACCGTTGCGTCAGGCGGCCGGGCCGGGCCACATCTTTCCACATGTCGATGAATTCGTGGAAATTCAGCGTAAGCGGATGATGGCTGTGCACCTGGCGTTTGATGCCATAATCCACCGCCTCATGCTCTTCGACATAAGTGCCGAACCAGCGGTCGAAAATGATCAGTACGCCGCCGTAGTTCTTGTATATGTAGCAATCGTTGCGGCCGTGGTGCGCGCGATGGTTGCTGGGCGTATCAAAGATATATTCCAGCAACGGATGCAGTTTACCGACGCTTTCGGTGTGGATGAAAAACTGATACACCAGATCGCAGGCGTACAGTACAAACACCACTGCCGGATGCACGCCGAGTAGTACCAGCGGCATAAAAAACAGCCACCAGCCGGTGATCGGGTAGAGCATCGACTGGCGCATGGCGGTGCTCATCTTCATGTGCTCCCCGCTGTGGTGTACGACATGTGCAGTCCAGAACCAGCGCACCCGATGGCTGCAGCGATGAAACCAGTAGTAGCAGAATTCGACGGCGCAGAAGATCAGCGGCAGGGTCCAGGCATTGATCGGGATCGTCAAAAAGCGCTGCTGCCAGAACCACAACACCGCCGCCCCAACGAACAGCACATGCGCTATCAGTTCGAACAACTGGTAGCTGCTGCCAAGTGTCAGGTTGGTCAAGATGTCTTTCCAGTAAAACTGCCGCAATGCGCCGCGCTTGCGCATCGCCTGCCATTCGACCGCGAAACCGACCAGGAACAATGGCGTCATGCCGATCAGGACGACTTGCTTCCATTCGATATGCGCACCGAACGTGGTTCCCATCCAGGCAATCAAATCCATCATGATGCAATACCCCGTCGTCATTCCCAGTAACGGGAATTCTAGAGCGGAAGTGGCTTCTGTGCTCGATTTGCCTCAATAATGTTTAACTCGGCGCCGTCTGCGTCAGGCTCTTGTGCTGACCGTCAGCAGACGTTGCGCGACGCAAAAGATGAACAGCAACGCGCCAATCACGATTTTGGTCCGCCACGAACTCAGACTGCCATCGAACGCGATCAATGTCTGGATCACGCCGAGTATCATGACGCCGGTCAGGGTGCCAGCCACGTAGCCGTAGCCGCCGCTCAGCAAGGTGCCGCCGATCACCACCGCGGCAATCGCATCGAGCTCGGTTCCCTGCGCATGCAGACCGTAACCGGACAGCATATAAAACGAGAACAGGACCCCCGCCAAAGCCGCACAAAAGCCGCTAAACGCGTACACTAGCACTTTGGTGCGGCCGACCGGCAGCCCCATCAGCAACGCCGATTGCTGGTTGCCGCCGATGGCATATACCGCACGGCCGAAGCGGGTGAAATGGGCGAGGTAGATGGCCAGTGCCAGCGTCATCACAGCGATGACCACGCTGGGCGAGATGAAAGCCCCAAAAATCTCCAGCCGGGCCTGCGACACCGCCACGTAAAGAGGCTCATCGATGGTGATTGAATTGATGCTGATCAGGTAGCACAAGCCGCGTGCCAGGAACATGCCGGCCAGCGTCACGATGAATGCCTGCAGCTTGAAAAAATGGATCAGCCCACCCATCAGTGCGCCGAAGCCGCTGCCGATCAGCAGTACGCAGGCAATCACCAGTAGCGGCGGCCAGTGCCAGACTTGCCGCTCAACAAGAGGCTGTTCGAGCTATCCAGACCGACCGATTCGCCGCCACTTTCACGCCCCTGAACTTACAAAAAACAGGCATAAAAAAGCCGCGGCACATGCAAGCATGTCTGCGGCTTTTTTCGCTGACAGGCCGTGACTTGCACGGCACACCTTACTACCAAATCAGTGAATAGGATGGCTGCGGAAATGGTCGTCGGCAGCATCGTCATCGTCATGGCCGTGATCATGGCCATGTGCGCCGTGCACATGCTGATGCGCGATTTCTTCTCCAGTCGCGGCCCGCACTTCTGTGACATTGAGGTTAAAACGCAAAGCAATCCCCGCCAGTGGGTGATTTCCGTCGAGCACCACCTTATCGTCAGCGATATCTGTGACGGTAAAAATCAGCGCGTGCTCTTCATCATCTTCGTTGTCCGGCGTGCCTTCGAACTGCATGCCGACTTCCAACGGTGTTGGCAGACGGTTGCGCGGCTCGATCTTGACCAGGTTCGAATCATATTCGCCAAAGGCATCATCAGGCTCAACCTGTAATTCTGTCTGGTAACCGGCTTCTTTGCCGTCCAGGGCTTCCTCGATCTTCGGCAGCGTATTTTCGTTGCCACCGTGCAAGTACACCATTGGCTCACTACCTTCTTCGATCAGATTGCCTTGGGCATCTGACAATTTGTAGCGTACAGTCACTACCGTATTTTTGGCAATCTTCATGATCATTCCTTTCATTAAACATGGCTTCGGATTATACCCGCCAGAACGCCATCGCCCTGCTGACTAAAAAAATTTAAACCTTGGGCGCAGTCGCCCATTCTTCCTCGTCCTCGTATAAGCAACATTCTGCCGAAGCCAACCCGATATAATAGCGGCATGAAAAAAAACACACTCCTCGGCGGCTTGACGCCAGCACAATTCCTTCGTGATTACTGGCACAAGAAGCCATTATTGATCCGCCAGGCGCTGCCTGGTTTTACCCCGCTGCTGACGCCGGAAGCGTTATTTGCAATGGCGCAGCGCGAGGATGTCGAGTCGCGTTTGGTGACACACGTCAAACAACAGTGGCAGGTCGCAAACGGTCCGCTCGAAAAACTTCCCCCGATCAGCCAGAAAGACTGGACGCTACTGGTGCAAGGCGTCAACCTGCACCATGACGGCGCCGATTCCCTGCTACGCCAGTTCCGCTTCATCCCCGATGCTCGGCTGGACGACCTGATGATCAGCTACGCCACAGATACCGGCGGCGTCGGCCCGCACTTCGACTCCTGCGATGTATTCCTGCTACAAGCGCACGGCCAGCGCCGCTGGAAGATCGGTGCCACCCAAGACCTGACCTTAGTGAAGGGCAGCTCCCTAAAAATTCTGAAAAATTTCGTGCCGGAGCAGGAGTTCGTGCTGGAGCCGGGCGATATGCTTTACCTGCCGCCGCAATATGCGCATGAAGGTACTGCCATCGGCGAATGCATGACGTATTCGATCGGCTTCCGCGCGCCGCCGTTCCAAGAGTTGGGGGAGGCCTTCCTGCAATTCATGGCTGATTCGATCGATTTGCCGGGTCGTTACGCCGATCCTGACCTGAAACCAGCCAAACACCCGGCGGAAATCAGTCGCGAGATGCTGGCGCAGATCGCTGACGAGCTCAACAAAGTGCGCTTCACCGAGGACGATATTGCAATTTTCGTCGGCGAATACCTGTCAGAACCGAAAGCCAGCGTTTTCTTTGAATCACCGGCTCGACCGCTGGCGCGCTTCCGCGCCACGCTGGCCAAACGCGGCATCGTACTATCGCGCAAGACGCAAATGCTGTACCGCGGCAAGCATGTATTTATCAACGGCGAATCGTTCGCCGCTGGCCGCGCCGACAAGGCATCACTGACGCTTCTGGCAGACCAGCGCCAGCTCGACGGCGCCACGGCCGCTCAGGTATCGACAGACGTGCTGGAAGCGCTTTACACATGGTATGAGGACGGCTGGGTCACGTTGGGCTGATAACCAGCCCCCCCCCGCCTGCCCCACCCCACCTCACAAGTCCAGATCATCGGCGGTTACTGCCGGCCGTCCCGCAAATACGATTGCGGCCTTGGAATCCCCTGCACACAGGGGGATTCCAAGGCCGCAATCGTATTCACAGCATAATAATTCGATTAAAACTGCAACGTCGTTTAAAAAACCGAGCTCTGAGACGCGCATGAATGAGCAGGCCAACCTAATTCAATGTAACTAAAAATTATAAGGAATAGCCTGCCCATTAATTGTTTTCGGAGCTACGCTAGATTATCAATAATCAACATTTCATTATTTAATCGCTGATTAATTCCCGCCCCCAATTGTCACCATCAAGCCCCCCCCCGCAAAATGCGCCAATACGCTGGTCTTTGATTATCCGAAAAAAAACACAAACCCAATGCCGCTGCGGCGCAACAGAGCGATGCCAATTCGATATAAGGTATCGGCGTAAGCAGCTTGCGGGCGCTCGACTCAGCGTCGGCGCGGCCTGTTGCGCTGATACAAATTCTTACTAATTGGCAAACCATTCATGTCTTATTTGACAAATTCCAGCTATAATCCTGTCCTGGAAAGTTTTTGTTGCAACGCGATGCGCAGTTACGGCAAAGCACTGCGAAAACATCCTGTAGAGCGATAATTACCGGTAATTATTCATCGCAAAATTTTTGATTACTACTGAAGGAACATTCATGAAAAAAACACTGTTGATCGCATCCCTGTTGGCTCTGACTCTGGCTGCTTGCGGCAAAAAAGACGAGGCTGCTGCTCCTGCTGCTGACGCTTCGACTCCAGCTCCAATGGCTGCTCCGGCTGCCGCTGACGCTGCTGCATCCGACGCTGCTGCTGCTGCAACTGCTGCCGGCTCCGCCGCTGCTGACGCTGCAACTGCTGCTGGCGCCGCTGCAACTGCCGCTGGTTCCGCTGCTGCTGATGCCGCTGACGCTGCTAAAGCTGCCGCCGCTCCTGCCGCTTCCAAGTAATCATTGGCTGCATAAAAAAGCCGACCCTCGGGTCGGCTTTTTTGTTAGCCCTATCTCCTGCAGCATCAGCTTCGGCAGCGACAACTGAGGGTCGATTCATCACCAAGCCCTGCCGCCAGTCAGTCAAAATTAGACGACCGCAAAACGTCACAGAATCAAACATCAATCCAGCCAAAGCCTTGCTCCTGGCAGGCGATCGCCACCTCGACCGACTCACTACTGCGCCCACCGCATAACGCCGCATAAGCCAGTTCAGGCAGGTTATTTCGCGTACTCAAATGCGCACCAACCACCTTGCGCAAACGTGACTGATCCATAGCCGCGAGTATCTCACGCGCACTATCGTTGGATAGGTGGCCGTATTCGCCGCTGATGCGGCGCTTGAGCGAAGCCGGATAAGCCGAATTGGCCAGCATCTGTCGATCATGATTGCACTCCAGGACCAAGGCATCACTGCCGCCCAGGGCCTGAACCAGATGGTCGGTAATTTTGCCAGCATCGGTGAGGATGCCAAGCTTGCGATTGCCGTCGCCAACCACGTATTGCACGGGTTCTCGTGCATCGTGCGGGACAGTATAGGGAGTTAGCTGAAGATCGCCAATGGCGAGGGTCTCGCCATCGCGGCAAAAATGAAACGTGACATCGCGGCAATCCATGCGCAACGCTTGATAAGTACCGAATGTGAGCCAGACCGGCAATCGGTGCCGTCGTGCGAATTTGAAGACGCCGCCGACATGATCCTGATGCTCATGCGTGACGACAATGGCCGACAGCGCAGAGCCATCCAGACCAAGACGCGCCAGACGTCGCTCGGTTTCGCGTATGCCGAAACCGCAATCGAGCATCACATTGGTGGAGCGATTACCCGACCTTGCAGAAATCAGCAATGCATTGCCTTCGCTACCGCTGCCCAGGCTTGCGAACTTCAAGGGTAGCGCCTGACACCGACGACGCATTGCTCTTGTGCTGCCATTATTTTTCCACAGCCAAAATCAACGATTTATTTCAGTTGTTCGTTCAACAGGCCGAGTATCTTGTCCGAAGTCTTCGACAATTCCGGATTACCATCCTTATTCAAAACCAGAACCTGGCTCTGGTTGCCTGATTCGGCGCCCTTGACGAAAATCCGATAGCTGGCGGCATTTTTTACTTTGTCGCTATCCGAACCGCTGAACAATTTGGAGAAGAAACCCTTATCCGATTTCTTGTCCTTGGCATCGGCATCCTGATCAACGTACCGCACAAAATACAAGCGCTTGGCACGATCACGGTCTTCAACGGTGAATCCTACGCGATCCAGAGCGAGGCCGACACGACGCCATGCGCGGTCGAAGCCTTCGTCAACCTGGACGAAATCGCCAGCCGTATTTTTTACCAGTTTGGCACGTGCCTGCAACGATGGCGCGTTGGCGACCGCTGCCTTGGCTTTGACTTCATCGGCTCCCAGGCGCCCCATCAGACGCGCCAGGAATTCGGCTTCCAGTTGCGGATCGGCGGGACGCGCAGTCCATATGCTGGATTCTTTTTGCGCACCGGCCAACACCTCTTCGGCACCGCGGTGGCTGATATAGATTTCGGTGGTGCCGTTCGGACCGCGCTCCAGGCGGGTACGGAATTTATCCCGTTCACCGGTGAAATAGATTGAATCGAACACCTTGCCGAGCGTGTTACGAACGAAATCCTGAGGAATTTTGGCGCGATTTTCCGCCCAATCGGTTTCCATCACGCCGGTTTCCGAATTCTCGATATTGATCAGGAAGCCAGAATCTTGCCAGAAGTCTTTGACCTTTGGCCACAGGCTCTCAGGCGACGCATTCACCACCAGCCAGCGCTGCGATCCGTCGCGTTCGATGTGCATGTCAGGTGCAGCGTTAGGGGCAATCGCTGCGGCTGCCGCAGCCGGGCGGGCACCCTGCTCCAGACTGTAACCGGATGCGGTTGCCGTACCTTGGGCTACGTCGGGAATGGCGTAACGATTTTCACGCTGCAACTGGGTCAGATCAGGTGGCACATCCAGTTTCGGGGCCGTCACTTTGCCTGCACTTTTATAATCGATGCGATCCGGCTCGAGGACAGAACCGATCGAGCTGCATCCTGCCAGACCGGCCAGCGCCAAAGCGATAACAACGCCACGTTGAGTGAGACTAATTTGAGTCGATGGAATGTTCTTGCGAATAGTCATGTGGATACAGGATCAAAGAGACGAAGGAAATTGGAAACGCCTGTCAGCGCAGCTTATTTTAATACACCAGATTCACGCAGTGCCTCACGTACCGTTGCATGATACTCGGAAGACAATCGCACCAACGGCAAACGAATACCGTCCGCCATCAGACCCATTTCAGCCAACGCCCACTTCACAGGCAGCGGATTAGGCTCGACAAACAGCTTGTTATGCAAAGGCAGCAGCTTGTTGTTGAGTTTGACTGCCTCGGCTACGTTTGCGCTCATTGCAGCGACGCACAGCAAGTGCATGTCGCGCGGTGCCACATTGGCTGTCACTGAGATGTTACCCTTGCCGCCGCAGAACATTAACGCCATTGCGGTCGCATCATCGCCGGAATAAACCGCAAAATCCTTTGGTGCCAGACGAATCAGGTCGGAACCCCGGCCGATATTGCCGGTGGCATCCTTGACACCGATGATACCGGGCACTTGTGCCAGGCGCAGGATGGTTTCATTGCTCATGTCGGCGACGGTACGGCCAGGCACATTGTACAGAATCACCGGCAGGTCGACTGCTTCGGCGATCTTCTTGAAGTGCTGGTACATGCCTTCCTGAGTCGGCCGGTTGTAGTAAGGCACGACTTGCAGCGAAGCATCGGCTCCGGCTTCCTTGGCGAAACGGGTCAATTCAATCGCTTCTGCGGTTGAGTTGCCGCCAGTGCCGGCGATGATTGGAATCCGTTTGGCGGCATGCTCTACGGCTAGCTTGATCAGGGCGCAGTGCTCATCCACCGAGACGGTCGGCGATTCGCCTGATGTACCGACAATGACGATCGCATCCGTTCCCTCTGCGATGTGCCAGTCGATCAATTTACGCAAACCCGGTAAGTCGAGACTGCCGTCGGAGCGCATAGGAGTAACGATTGCAACAATGCTGCCCTGGATCATGATGGTAAATGCGAAAAAATAAAAGACTGATTGTAGCGGATCGCCGTAGCTATGGGTAAATTCCACTTGTAAAACAAGTTACAAATACGATTTTCGTGACGCGACCGACATTCAGCAAAACCGAACTCGTCAGCCGATTCGCAGAGCGAAAGCCGGTGAGCCGCCGCCCTTGACTGCGCAAATCCGCTGCACCATGGCTGGTTTCGGTTGCGCTACATAGCCATCTTCAAAAGCCAGCACATGCCAGCAAGCACTATGATCGGCACGTAGCAGGTTCAGCAATTCGCCTGGCGCAAGCAAGAAATCAGGGTTGGACGGCTTGCCGAATTGTTCATTGCCGATGGCAAATGTTTCATAGAGCAGTACGCCCTGCGCGGCGATGCTACGCAATATGAGAGGAAATAGCGGGCGGTGCAAATAATTGGTGACGACTACGCCAGCGAACTGACCAGTCTGGAATAAATCTTCTAACGCCGCCGCGGGACCGGTTTCGAGGTCAATCTGGCGGGTGGCAAAGCCTGCTGCGGCCAGTTCGGCCAGCGGCACTGGGTTGCGATCGGCTGCCAGCACGTCGAACCCATGGCGCGCCAGCCAAACTGCATGGCGGCCATTGCCGCAAGCCAGGTCCAGCACCTTGCCGCCCGCCGGCAAGCTACCGCCAAAGCGGCTCAGCCAGGGCGATTCCGCGCCGCTCAATGGATGGTTGTCGAGTTGGCCTGGCAGCATCTGTGCTTGATCGATAACAAGTCAGCGATCAGGCGTAGCCCAAGCCCATCGCTTCGCGCACATCGCGCATCGTATCCTGAGCCAGTTTACGCGCATGGTCGCAGCCGTCTGCAACAATCGCCCGCACCAGAGACGGATCGTCCAGATATTGCTGGGCGCGCTCGTGCATGGGCTCTTGCTCGCGGATGATGGCGTCGATAACCGGTTGCTTGCACTCAAGACAACCGATACCGGCACTGCGGCAACCTTTATCAGCCCAAATTCTGGTTGCATCGTCGGAATACACGACGTGGAATTGCCATACCGGACACTTGTCGGGATTGCCGGCATCGGTGCGCCGCACGCGTGCCGGGTCGGTCGGCATGGTGCGTACTTTCTTGCTGACCACATCTTTATCCTCGCGCAGCGCGATGGCATTGCCATAGCTCTTCGACATCTTCTGGCCGTCCAGCCCCGGCAGACGCGACGCTGAGGTCAACAACGCCTGCGGCTCCGAGAGGATCAGCTTACGGCTACCTTCGAGGAAGCCGAACAGGCGTTCGCGGTCGATCATCAACAGATTCTGGGCATCGTCCAGCATCGCCTTGGCCTGGCCAAGCGCATCCTCGCTGCCATGTTGCTGAAATTCGGTGCGCAACTCGTTATAGAGCTTGGCACGCTTGCTGCCGAGCTTCTTGACAGCATCCTGGGCCTTCTCCTCGAACCCCTTCTCCTTACCGTATAAATGATTAAAGCGGCGCGCAATCTCGCGCATCATCTCGATATGCGGCACCTGATCGTCGCCGACCGGCACCTGACTGGCACGGTAGATCAGCACATCGGCCGCTTGCAGCAACGGATAGCCGAGGAAACCATAGGTAGTCAAATCGCGGTCGCTGAGTTTTTCCTGCTGATCCTTGTAGGTCGGCACCCGTTCCAGCCACCCAAGCGGCGTCGCCATCGATAGCAACAAGTGCAGCTCAGCGTGCTCTGGCAACTTGGACTGAACGAACAGGGTTGCCTGCGATGGATCGACGCCCGCGGCCAGTCAGTCGATCAACATCTCCCAGGTGCTGGTCTCGATGACGCTCGGATCGTCGTAGTGAGTGGTCAGCGCGTGCCAGTCGGCGACGAAAAACAGACAGGGTAGTTCGGATTGCAGCCGAACCCAGTTTTTGAGGGCGCCGTGGTAGTGCCCCAGATGCAGCGCACCGGTCGGACGCATGCCGGAAACAACGCGGTCAGGATACATAGTTAGTCAGGGTCAAATCAGGTAAAGAAAATCAGCGCAAAATCAACAATAGCGGCGAGACGATCAATTGCAAGGCGGCCTGAGCAACCGTCATCACCGGCGTCATCCAGAAATATAATACCTTCAACAGCACTAACGCCATCACGATAAAGAAGCCATACGGCTCAATCTGAGCAAACTTGTAGGCGTATTTATTCGGCAGCAGACTGGTCAGGATGCGGCCGCCATCGAGCGGCGGAATCGGGAACAGATTAAAGGCGAACATCACCAGGTTGGTCAAAATACCGGCACGCGCCATCAAAGCAAAAAAATCCTCTTCAACCCGGAACACCGCCAACGCAATCAGCAACAGCATCCACATCAGCGCCATCACGAAGTTAGCGGCCGGCCCCGCCAGCGCCACCCACGCCATGTCCCGCTTGGGCTTGCGCAACTGGCCGAAATTGATCGGCACCGGCTTGGCGTAGCCGAACAAGAACGCGCCACCGGTCGAGAAATACAACAGGATCGGGATCAGGATGGTGCCGAACGGATCGATATGCTTGATTGGATTAAGGCTCATGCGCCCCATCATGTAAGCTGTGGAATCGCCAAAATACTTGGCAGCATAGGCGTGCGCAGCTTCGTGCAACGTAATCGCGAACAGCACGGGCAGCGCATACACTGCAACGGTTTGGATAAGATCATTCATGGGCGGGATTCTATCAGAGGGGGTGACGCAATGCGTCGCAAATCTGGGTTAGACACGGCGCGCGGTGTGGCTGTTATCGCCGCGCCGCAGAGTCGAAAATTACAAAAAAACCAATATTAACATTGGCAGATGCCAGCAAGGCCGACACCTCAAGGCCGAGCCCCGTCACAAACCGAACAAGCCGGCGTCGCCACGTCCCTGGCGTATCAGTTGCGGCTCGTCATCGGTCAGGTCGATCACGGTGGTTGGATCCAAACTACAAGCACCGCCGTCAATCACCAGTTCGATTTGCTTTTCCAGCCGGTCACGCACCTCTTCCGGGTCGGTTAATGCCTCGCTCTCGCCGGGCAGGATCAGCGTGGTGCCGATCAACGGTTGTCCAAGCTCCTCCAGCAGCGATTGCACGATACTGTGCTGCGGCACCCGCAGGCCGATGGTTTTGCGCGCTGGATGACTGAGGCGGCGCGGCACTTCCTTGGTGGCTTCAAGAATGAAGGTGTAAGCACCCGGGGTGGTGCTCTTGAGCAGCCTGAACTGGCGGTTATCTACCTTGGCGTACAGCGAGATATCGCTCAGATCGCGGCACATCATGGTCAGGTGATGCTTATCGTCAACCCCGCGGATACGCCGCACGCGCTCCACTGCATCCTTGTTATCCAGCTGGCAAACCAGCGCATAGCAGCAGTCTGTCGGCACGGCGACGATGCCACCGGACTGGATGATTTGCACCGACTGTTTAATCAGACGTAGTTGCGGATTATCTGGATGAATTTGAAAAAATTGGCTCATAGTTCAGACATTCACAATCATTCAAAAAATGAAAAACAGCGATAGCCGATAGGCTATCGCTGCCTTAAAACGAGGTGGCGACCGCTCTGTTACAGGGCAGTAACCTGGGGGTTACGCAAAGCCGCAATACGTTGCTCGATCGGCGGATGACTAGAAAACAACGCCATGAAACCTGGCTTGTCATTTATCCCGAGCGCAGCCATCGATTCCGGCAAGGCGGCCGCCTCGACGCCGCCGAGGCGAGCCAGCGCGCGCTGCATCGGCAACGCGCTGCCGAGCAACCTGGCAGAGCCGGCATCGGCACGGAACTCGCGATGACGCGAGAACCAGGCGACAATCAACGACGCTCCGATACCCAGCACAATCTGCGACACCAGCACCGCGGCCATATAGCCGACACCGGGACCGTCGTTATTGCCGCGCGACAATGTGCGATCAACAGCATAACCGATCACGCGCGACAGGAACACCACGAAAGTGTTCACCACGCCCTGGATCAAGGTCATGGTGACCATGTCGCCATTGGCTATATGGGCGATTTCGTGACCAAGAACAGCCTCGACCTCTTCCTTTGTCATGCTCTCCAACAAGTCGGTGGAGACTGCGACCAACGCGGAATTCTTGAAAGCACCGGTAGCAAAAGCATTGGCGTCGCCCTGATACACTGCGACCTCAGGCATGCCGATACCGGCGCGCTGCGCCAGCTTGCCGACGGTATCGACGAGCCATAACTCAGTCGAATTTGAGGGTGAGGTAATTACCCGTGCGCCAGTCGACCATTTCGCCATTTGCTTGCTGATCAACAGAGAGAAAATCGACCCGGTAAAACCGACCACCAACGAGAACACCATCAGCATCGGCAGGTTGAGGCCGCTGCGCGTCAGAAAACGGTCCACGCCGAGCAACGACAGAACGATGCTCATCACAACCATCACTGCGATGTTGGTAGCAAGGAACAAGAAAATACGTTTCATGCGGAAAGCTCCAATCTGAAAAAGAATTGTGCTCAAAATAAGGTCGGAGACGCAAATTTCAAGAGTAAAAGTGGCAATTATGCCAGACTGACGGCGTGTAAAAAACACAGCACTTTAACAATCTTAGCGTGGCAAACACCTGCAACGTGCACACTAGCCAAATAATCTAGAAAATTCATGTCAGAAATTATTGAAGCGAGAGCTCAAAAATCTTTCCTGCGCAACATTTTTCAGCAGTTTCAGCGAGATCGTCTGATGCAACTGCTGCTGCTAGCGGCGATTGTGCTGTCAGCCCTGTCTCCGCACCCGATAGCTGACTACCGAGCCTGGGTTGACTGGAATACCATCGCCACCCTGACCGGCATGCTGCTGCTGACAACTGGCATCGAGGCCAGCGGTTACCTCGAACATCTGGGCCGCGCGATCATCAACCGGCTGCATCATGTGCGTGCATTGGCGATATTTCTGGTGTCGGCCTCGGCGCTACTGTCAACCGTACTGACCAACGATATCGCGCTGTTTGTCATGGTGCCGTTGACCGTAAGCCTGCGCGGCATGAGCAACTTGCCGATCGGCCGACTGGTCATCTTTGAAGCGCTGGCGGTCAATGCCGGGTCTCTGCTGACGCCCATCGGCAATCCACAAAATATCCTGCTGTGGCAACGCTCGCATTTGTCGTTTGGCGCATTTACCTGGCAAATGGCGCCGCTTGCGCTGGTAATTTTTCTGATGTTGCTCGGCGCGACCTGCCTCTGTTTTTCGGCGCGCCGCATCGATACCGAACTAACAGATAATCCAGCGGCATATCGGGTCGGCCTATTGCGCACCTGCGCCGCGCTTTATCTCGCTTTTCTGGGGACGGTAGAACTCGGCCATCCAGGCTGGGGGTTACTGTGCGTTGCGACTGCCGCAGCGCTGTTCTGCCGGGAAATCATTGCAAAAGTCGACTGGACTCTAATCCTGGTCTTCATTCTGATGTTTATCGACATCCAGTTACTCGCCCAACTGGATTCCATCCAGACCTGGGTTGCCGCTATCCCGCATTTGTCGCAACTTGAACTGCTTCTCGCGGCAATGCTCGGCTCGCAAGTTATCAGCAACGTACCTGCGACGATACTGCTGGTGAACTATTCTACGGCTTACAAAATAATCGCCTTCGGCGTCAATGCCGGTGGTTTCGGTCTGGCTATCGGGTCACTGACCAACATCATCGCGCTGCGCATGGGTGCCGAGCGTCATCTGTGGCTGCGTTTTCACCTGTACTCCTTCCCCTTCCTGATCTTGTCTGGGCTGGCTGCCTGGGCCCTGCTGGGCTGATCACAAGATCGACGTCAACCGGGAAGCTGTCAGCGGCGCATATTTTCGGCAAAGATAAAGAAGTGCACTATGTAAAGTGCACTATGCATTTGACCATGCATGCGCAAGAAGACTTGGCAGATATGCCGACACTACGCTATCGGCCGCTCCAGTTTCCAATAGATGATCGCCGCCGACATACCGAATATAAGATGCGCAACCAGGGTAGCCCACCCGCGCATATCGTCAAACCACGAAAAAAAGCGGGCCATCCCGTAAAAATTGAACAGGTAAGCCAGCAGACCGAACACAGCACCTGTCAACAGCACCATACCAAAGCTCGAATCGAAGTGAAACGGCGCGATAATGGTCGCCAGAATCAACCCAAGGATGATGCTAAATACATAGTGAGTGGCGAGCGCCACAGCCACCACGGCGAGACTAAAGTCGCCGGCTTGCAGGGTGTCCGGGCCGATGACAATCGCCGCAACCATACGTGAAGTAGTCCAGGGGCTAATTTCCGTCACCATGGTTGACCAAAACAATTCCAGCACCATCAGCACCGCACCGGCGGCAAACCCGGCGATGGCCGCGGCCGGCCAGTCTGGCAGGCGACGCTCCCAGTGATGCGAATGCATATGAAGTTCCATGACGGCCTCCTGATCACAACGACAACAAATAGCATCGCAGCGCACCCTGCGCTCGACATTTGTGCAGCCCAAGCCCTTTCAATTTAGTACAGAATCCCAGACATGCAAAGGAAGCAATGCTGGCCATGCGGCCATGTGTAGAGGCTTGTCAGCAGCGCAGATCACGCAAGTCGATTACCAATCGTGCCAGATCGGGGTGACATTATCAGGAAGCGGCGGCAACCCGCCGAGATCAACCCGCGACTCGGTCGGACTATGAAAATCCGATCCGCGCGAGGCCAGGAAGCCATAATCGACGGCAACCTTGACGTAGTAACCGTATTGATCGGGCGTGTGGCTGCCGGTGATGACTTCGATAGCACTACCACCCAACTGTTTGAATTCATCAAAAAATGCCCCGAAAGCCAGGCTACTGAGCTTGTAGCGGCCGGGATGGGCAACTACCGCCAGGCCGCCAGCGCCGCGAATCCAGCGCACCGATTGCTCCAGCGTTGCCCAACGATGCGGCACGTAACCCGGATTACCTTCTGTCAGGAAATTTCGGAATACTTCGCTGGTATCGACGCAGCGGCCAATTTCCACCAGGTAGCGGGCAAAATGCGTGCGTGAAATCAGATCAGGATTACCGACATGCTTCAAGGCTCCCTCGAACGCACCGGGAATACCGACGGCAGCCAGTTGCGTTGCCATCTCTCGGGCACGCCGCTCGCGGCCACCACGGGTGGTGGCCAAGCCTTGCAACAGTTGCGGATTGGTTTCGTCGATTTGCAGACCGACGATGTGGATCGTCTGATTAGCCCAGGTAATCGAAATTTCAACCCCTGACACGTAACGCAAATCAAGCGCAGCGGCGGCTGCGCGCGCTGCGGCAATACCGTTAATTTCGTCGTGATCGGTCAAGGCCCAGATATCGACACCATTGGCCTTGGCGCGCTCAGCTACCGCCATCGGCGTCAAGGTGCCGTCGGAAACGTTGGAGTGGCAATGGAGGTCGGCGTTGAACATCGTTATTCTGTGCTAGCAGGCGGGGGAAAAGGCATCGTCGTCCGATTGTACGCTGGTTAGACCTGCCATGCTGCAAACGCACATTTTTGCTGCGGATGGCTGGCAAGGTCAGCCCCCGGCATGCTCTCGGAGGAAGCGCTCAAGCAGCTCTGCCAATAGTTGCGGTTGATCGTGATGCAGCATGTGTCCCGCATCTGGAATAACAGCGTGACGAGCGTTCGGCAGGCAGGCAATACGGCGTTCGATTTCATCGCGCATCACGTCCTTGCCCCCCATCCATAGCCACATATTCGTCTCGGCCGCCTCAACACACAGCACCGGCGCGGCAATTCGGCGCCAGCAGGCGATCATTTCCTCAACCCTGGGCAACACAGGATTGATGATCTTGTGAGTAGGATCGCCCAGAATTTCCCACCGTCCGGCATCATTCTGGCGTGACCAGTGCCTGGCCAGGAACGCTGCGCACTCATCGCGCAGGCGCGGGTTGTTTTTTTTGCAGGCGCGCGACTACCGCCGGCAGGTCTGCATACGTATTCATAGCCGGCGGTGCGCGCAGTTGATCGAGCCATTTGGCGTAACGCGCGGGTGCCAGTTCCGGCGCCATATGCGCACCGCCGAAGCCCTCCAGGTTGATCAGCGCCTTGATCCGCTCGGGGCGCGCTCCGGCATACAAGCCGGCGGCATAGCCACCCATGCTGTGGCCGAGCAGGTTGACCGTCACGTCGCCAGCGTAATGCTGTAACAACGCATCCAGATCGGCCAGATAATCGGGGAACCAGTAAGTATCCACCGGCGGTCCTTGAGTCTGGCCGAAACCGCGCCAGTCAGGTGCGATGACATGCCATTCTTGCCGCAAGCAATCGACCACAAATTGGAACGAGGCGGCAACATCCATCCAGCCATGCAGCATAAAAATTTTCGGGGCGCCGACCCGGCCCCAATGACGCACGTGATAGCGCAAGCCACGCAGCGGGATGAAGTCGGAACGGGATGGGAGCATTGACATCGCAGTTGAATGATCAGGCGAGAAATTGGTCGAGGTCAAAATTGGGATGCAGTTTATTACCGGTGAATTTCTCCGCCAGCCAGATGTCCGCGCGCTGGCGGCCGGCATCGTGCAAAGCATGGATGAACGACGCCTTGGTGTTCAATTTGCTGGAAACGCTCAATTGGCTCATCACCGCATCCGAATCGATCACATGGATTTGCAGCTCTCTCAGACGCTCGTGCATTTTTCCGCGCGCCTGCGGATCGGCGCATGCTTCGTGCTTGGCCAGCGCCAAGCCACCCAATTCAGTAAAGAAGGTGGAACTAAAACTTATTTCACTGAGGCGCTGGCCGATTTCGTCAGTGCTGGTTGGCGTTACCGGCCGCCGGAAAGGATGCAATAGAACCGCCACCACATCGGGCGAGGCACATAAATGCAACAACGGAAAAATCGGTGGATTAGCGGTCAGGCCGCCATCCCAATACGCTTCGCCGTCGATCTCCACCGCATGGTGCATCGATGGCAGACAGGCCGACGCCAGCAGCGCATCCTGCGTCAGATCGTGGTTACGGAAAATGCGTAAGCGGCCAGTGCTGACCTGGGTTGCCGCGATGAACAGTTTAATTTTGCCGTCGCTGCGCAACCGCTCGAAATCGATCTGTTTGGCCAGAATGTCTCGCAGCGGATTCAAATCAAAGGGATTGAGCTGGTAAGGCGAAAACATTCGGGTTACCGAGAACATGTGCTTTAACAGCGCCGAGGAAGTGGCCTGCGAAGCAATCCCGACCTCGCTCAGCGCCTCCGGCCGCATGAAACTGTAAATATCTCTGGTGCTGACACTCCCCCAGAAATCAGCCAATGCCTGACGCGCGCCGTCACGCCCCCCGATTGCCAGGCCGTAACTCATCGCCACTGCATTCATCGCCCCGGCGCTGGCACCGCTGATACCTTCGATATCGATACGCGGATCTTCCAGCAAGCGATCCAACGCGCCCCAGGTAAATGCACCGTGGGAACCGCCGCCCTGCAACGCCAACGTCACTGATACTGTTTTGTTTTGCATGCCAGTCATCCAAGGTGAGTAATCATTAATGCATTGAGCCCGCCATCGGCGTGATCGCTGTTTTAATAGAAACCGTGTTTGCCGCAATTGCGCAACTTACTTTTTCAACGCACTTTCAACGCACTTTCAACGCACTTTCAACGCACTTTCAACGCACTTTCAACGCACTTTCAACGCACTTTCAACGCACTTTCAACGCACTTTCAACGCACTTTCAACGCACTTTCAACGCAGTTGTTCAGTATGAGCTTCCCTCGATTTTTTGTCTTCCAACAGGTGGCTTTTATG
>NZ_JBIIVN010000009.1:0-28414 GCF_044339385.1 Collimonas sp.
GCACGGCTAGCTCCTTGAACTCCGCCGTGTACATCTGTTTTGGTATCTTCTTCATTGCTGGTCTTTCCAAAGGATCGTTGATTTTACGTTACCTATGGAAGACTAAATTTCGGGGGAAGCTCAATCAATAAAATAAGCTTACTGTTGTTTTTGCTCGCCGGTTCGACTCAGTTGCTCGCTGCGGCGCCGGCTCTCAGCCCAGCCTCGCTGCAGGTCGGCGAGGCTACCGTCACCTATCGGGCACAACTTGGCGATACGCTGAGCGTGATTGCCGAACAATTGACCGGCAACAAAAACAACTGGGTGCAACTAGCCAAACTCAATCATATCCAGAACGACCGGACGATCCCGGTCAAGACTGTCATTATTATTCCGGTGGCACTGTTGCCGGACGAGCCCAGCAGCGCCGAGGTAGCGGCCATGTCTGGCAGCATCGGTGCGACCGCAGCCGATGGGCGCAGGATTGATATCAACATCGGCACCGTACTCACCGAGGGAGCCATCATCAGCACCGGCAGCAACAGCTTTCTGACGTTGACGTTGCCCGACCAGTCGCACATCGCCTTGCCGTCGAATAGTCAGGTCAAACTGACGAAGTTGCGCACCGCACGTTACACCAAGAGTCCGCGCACTGAAATCACGCTACTGAAAGGGCGCGTCGAATCCAGAGTTGCGCCGCTGGAGAAGAACAAGGGGCGCTTCGAAGTGCATTCACCGCTTGCCGTCGCTGGGGTGCGCGGCACTAATTTCCGCGTGGACCTGGTTGGCGATCGCGTCTTGACAACGGTACTGAGCGGTGGCGTCGCCGTCGCCAAGGCCAGAGCCGGTAGCGCTAACACTGCACGCCGGACAGGGCAACGTTACCGGCGCCAAAAACGTCGGCAAAGCTGTCGCTCTGCTGCCGCCGCCGACTTTATCGGGCTATCCGGCGCTACAGGAGCGTCCTACCGTGCGTTTTAGTGTCGTGCCGATCGCTGGTGCGCGCGGCTACCGTGCGCAGATTGCCACAGATGCCGACGCCAACAATATCATCAGCGAAGCGGAAGCCGATACCGGCGACCTCAAGATCGATGGTCTGCAAGACGGCAATTATTTTGTACGGATTGCCGCACTCGACGAACTCGGGTTGCAAGGCATCCCGCAAACCGCCGCATTCAACTTGAAAGCGCGACCAGAACCGCCGTTCAACGTCGAACCGAAGAACAAATTACGCAGTGAAAATGTGGCGTTCAGCTGGACCGAAGTCATCAATGCTCAGGCCTATCACCTGCAGGTTGCCAGTGATGCCGCGTTCCGTGATCTGGTGGTTGACGAGCCAGCACTCAGCGCGCCTCAATTCAGCGCCGGCACACTGGCGCTCGGCATTTATTTCTGGCGCGTAGCCACCGTTGCGGCTGACGATAACGGAAGTGATCAAGGCCCTTACGGCGATCCGCAAGAGTTCGCACTTCTGCCAGCGCTGCATATCCCCAAGATTGCCGATGCAATCGACGGCGACCTGTCGTTCAGATGGGCCACCGAACCACAACAAAAATTCGTGGTCGAGATTGGCCGCGATGCTGATTTTTCGTCATTGCTGCTGACGCAGGCAACCTCCGCTCCGGAAATCACCGTGCCGCGTCCGGCCACCGGCACTTATTTCATCCGCGTCAAGGCGATTGATTCGGACGGCTATGTGGGGCCGTTCTCGGCGCCGCAAAAAGTTTACATCGGCAGCCGCTGGGTCAGCGGCGACGGCTCTGCTCTACTCAACGTCGATGGGATTTCCCCAGCAGGATATTAAAAAACACCGATGCCCGCCCGCCTACATTCGCCATGATCAAGCAAGTCATTCCAGCCATGAAGCGGGTGGCATTTCGCCAATGGATGGCCATCACCATCCTGATGCTGATGGTGGCAGGCGGCATGGGCTACATGAATGGCCTCGACAGTCTGGACAGAACTTTTTACGATCAGTTCATGCGCGCCGATTCGCGCCCGGCCCGGGATGATATCATCATCGTTGCCATTGACGATTACAGCATCAGCAAACTTGGCCGCTGGCCCTGGGAGCGCGGGCTGCATGCCAAGCTGCTGAACCGGATCATGAAAGCCAATCCACTGGCTATCGGCCTCGACATCATCATGCCGGAACCCGAACAGGATCAGCCCGCCAGCCAGCACGCTAATGACCGCGCACTAACCAAAGCGCTTGCCGCCAGCAAGTTGACTGTGCTGCCGATGGTCGTTGCCAGCGCCGGCCCCGGCCTCAAGGCATTGCCGCCAATGGCGGATTTTCTCAATGCAGCGCGCGGCATCGGCCATATCCATCTGGAACTCGATCCGGACGGCATCGTGCGCAGCGTGTTCCTGCAAGAGGGCCAGGAGAATAAATGGTGGCCGCATTTTTCCGTTGCGCTGGCGAGCGTGGCAGGTCAGAAAATAACCGATGCCAGCGGCAACCTGCCGGGAGCACGCGTGGCGCCGCCCCCCACACGGCAGCGGGACCGGTTTCCGCGACCTTTGGCAACGCGACTATCAGATGCATATTCCGTTCGCCGGCAGCAGCGGCCATTTCCGCTCGGTGCCCTATGCTGCAGTGCTGCGCGGTGATGTTCCCGATCAATTCTTCACCGGAAAATATGTGTTGATCGGGGCCACCGCGATCGGTATGGCAGATACCTTCCCGACCCCGGTGTCGGGCACCTCCGGCGTCATGTCCGGCATCGAGATCAACGCCAACATTCTGGCCGGGCTGCTCGATCACAAATCGATCAGCATCGCCCGTCCGTTACAAACCGCGCTGTTTAGCATCGTTCCGGTATTGATTGTCCTATCAAGCTATCTGCTGTGGACGCCGCGTACTTCGCTCCTGATCACCGCGGTGCTGATGTTACTGACAATAGCAGTCAGCTATCTGCTGCTCACCATGGGAATATGGATTGCTCCGGCTGCGGCGCTGATTGCGCTGGCGATTGCGCACCCTCTTTGGAGCTGGATTCGACTGGAGTCGGCGATTTCTTATCTGGGCCAGGAATTCATGCTGCTCGATCAGGAGCCGCACCTGCTGCCAGAAATCAACACCGAACCGGCCCCGCAGCAAGTCGAAGACTTGCTTGAGCAGCGTATCAATGCCATGCGCGTGGCGGCACGTCGGGTGCGCGATCTGCGCCAGTTCATTTCCGACAGCCTTAACAGCCTGCCCGACGCCACCTTGATCACCACTATCGATGGCCACGTGCTGGTATCGAACCAGTTCGCCCGCGATTACTTTGCCGCAGCCGGCATCCGCAATATCGACGGCGCACTGCTGCCTTACCTGTTTTCCAACATGGGCACGCCGCAGGCAACCAACACTTCACCCAACCACACCTTCAGTTGGTGGGATCTGATCGACCTGGCGCATGTTTCGACGCTCACCAGCGGCACCTCGGTACAAGATCAGCAGGGGCGCGACTTACTGATCAAGAGCGGCCCCTGTCATTCAGCCCATCAGGTGCTGACCGGCTGGATCGTCAGTATCGTTGACGTCACCATCATCCGCGCCGCCGAACGCAGCCGCGACGAAACCCTGCGCTTCCTGTCGCACGACATGCGTGCGCCGCAGGCGTCGATCCTGGCCTTGCTGGAATTGCAGGGTAACCCTGTTTCGGCATTGCCGCAGAAGCAATTTTTCTCGCGACTGGAGCAAGCGGCCCGCAAGACTCTCGGGCTGGTCGACAACTTTGTCCAACTGGCGCGCGCAGAATCGGCAGAATATCGTCTGGAGGAGGTCGATTTCCAGGACGTGCTGTATGACGCCGTCGACGAAATGTGGAGCCTCGCGCACAACAAGAAGATCGAACTGATCACCGACATCGAGGGTCAGGAATTTTTGACCAATGTCGATCGCTCACTGATGGCGCGCGCTGTGCAATCTGATTTCGAATGCCATCAGTTATAGCCTGCCGGACACCCGCATCACCTGCACCCTGCGCCTGAAATACGTCAAATTGCTGCCGCAGGTGGTGTGCACGATTATCGACCAAGGCTTCGGCATCGCTCTGCACGATCAGACCAGACTGTTTCAACGTTACCAACGGGTCAGCGCACCCGGGCAACCACGCTCGGACGGCACCGGGCTCGGCCTGGTATTTGTCAAGACGGTTGTTGAACGACACTTCGGCGAGATTGCAGTCGATAGCAAGGTCGGCGAAGGCAGCGCTTTCATTGTGACGTTCCCGGCGCTCACTGTGTAGAGATTGAATGATGCCGCTGCGAAACTGCAATTCCCCGGCAAGCAGTAAGAGTATAATGTCCGGTTAACAAAGATTACCCTTCTCGCCACCCCATGCACCTGCTGACCGTCGGACTCAACCACACCACCGCGCCTGTTTCCTTGCGCGAAAAGGTGGCATTCCCGGCCTACCAGATCGGCCAGGCGGTGATGGCTGCGCGTGCCTGGTTTAGCGGCGGCGGCACCGTCAACATGTCCGACGAAGCGGCGATTCTGTCGACCTGCAATCGCACGGAGCTATACGCAGCAGCGGATTTTCAAAACGGCTCCAGTGCTGCAATCAATGCCGCAATCGATTCCACCGCACATTTCCTGGCCCACTACCACCAGTTGCCTTACGCCGATTTGCGCCCTCACCTGTACACACTGCCGCAAGATAATGCAGTGCGCCATGCTTTCCGGGTTGCTTCCGGGCTCGACTCGATGGTGCTGGGCGAAGCGCAAATCCTCGGCCAGATGAAGGATGCCGTGCGCCACGCAGAAGCGGCAGGTGGACTCGGCACCTATTTACACCAATTGTTCCAACGCACCTTCGCAGTCGCCAAGGAAGTGCGCAGCACTACTGAAATCGGCGCCCATAGCGTTTCGATGGCAGCCGCTGCGGTGCGCATGTCGGAGCGGATTTTTGATACTGTCGCCGGCCAGCATGTGCTGTTCATCGGCGCGGGTGAAATGATCGAACTGTGCGCCACCCATTTCGCTGCGCAAAACCCGAAATCGTTGACCGTCGTCAACCGGACACTGGAACGCGCCGAATTGCTGGCGCATCGTTTCAACGGCCAGGCTTTGCAACTGTCTGATCTGCCGACCCAGCTCGGCAACTATGACATCATCGTATCGAGCACTGCGTCCAGCTTACCGATCATCGGCCTCGGCATGGTCGAACGCGCCGTCAAGGCGCGTCGCCACAAGCCCATGTTCATGCTCGATCTTGCAGTACCGCGTGATATCGAGGCCGAAATCGGCCGTCTCGACGATATCTTCTTGTACACCGTCGATGATCTCGGTTCGGTGGTGCAGACCGGCATGGAAAACCGCCAGGCCGCCGTGGCGCAAGCCGAAGCCATCATCGAAACCCGCGTACAGTCGTTCATGCACTGGGTCGACAACCGAACCGTGGTGCCGCTGATCCAGGACTTGCAGGAATCCAGCGAAGCAATGCGCCGCATGGAGCTGGAACGCGCCCGCAAGATGTTGGCCAAGGGTGAAGATATCGAAGTCGTACTGGAAGCACTGTCCAAAGGCTTGACCGCCAAATTCATGCACGGGCCGCAGCAAGCGCTGCACAACGCCCAAGGTGACGAACGTGCGCGCCTGGCGACCCTGCTGCCGCAGCTGTTCCGCACCAAACGTTAGCGCACCTGTGTAATCGCCTGCCTGACATAGCCACGAACTGTCGTGTCGCCGTGTGCAGGATGCAGCATCGCTGCCGGTAGCTTGATTCTATCCCGCCTGTTTTTCTCCTGATTGATATACGCAATGAAACCATCCATGCTCGCCAAGCTCGACCAACTCGCCAATCGCCTGGTCGAAGTCAACGACCTGCTTAACCAGGAAGAAGCCACCGCCAACATGGACAGCTATCGCAAGCTCAATCGTGAGCACGCCGAGCTGGGCCCTCTGGTTGACTTGTATCAGGCCTACCAGCAAGCCAATGCGGATATCGAAGCGGCACAGGAAATGCAAGCCGATCCCGACATGAAGGAGTTTGCCCAGGACGAAATCCAGGCGGCCAAGACGCGCATGGAGCAGTTGGAAGGCGATCTGCAAAAAATGCTGCTGCCGAAAGATCCCAACGACGAACGCAATATCTTCCTGGAGATCCGCGCCGGCACCGGCGGCGACGAGTCGGCGCTGTTTGCCGGTGACTTGTTACGCATGTACTCACGCTTCGCCGAACGCAACCGCTGGCAGATTGAGATGGTATCGGAATCGCCATCGGAAATCGGTGGCTACAAGGAAGTCATCGTGCGTGTGATCGGCTTCGGTGCGTATTCCAAGCTGAAATTCGAATCCGGCGGCCATCGCGTGCAGCGTGTGCCGGCTACCGAAACCCAGGGCCGCATTCATACCTCGGCATGCACCGTGGCGATCATGCCGGAGGCCGATGAAGTTGGTGATGTCGAGATCAATCCGGCCGATATCCGCATCGATACCTACCGCGCCTCAGGTGCCGGTGGTCAGCACATCAACAAGACCGATTCTGCGGTGCGCATCACCCACATCCCCACCGGCATCGTGGTCGAATGTCAGGACGACCGCAGCCAGCACAAGAACAAGGCATCGGCATTGAAAGTGCTGGCAGCGCGCATCAAGGACGGTCAGTTGCGCGAACAGCAATCGAAGGAAGCGGCGACCCGCAAATCGCTGATCGGCTCGGGCGACCGCAGCGAGCGCATTCGCACCTACAATTTTCCCCAGGGCCGGATGACCGACCATCGCATCAACCTGACCTTGTATAAACTTGATTTCATCATGGACGGCGATCTGCAGGAATTGACCAATGCACTAGCGGCGGAGCATCAGGCCGACCTGCTGGCCGCCCTTGGCGACGCTATCTGATTGACTTGATTAAATGATGACATATTTCGAAAATCGAATATGCTCAAGACTGGCGCCGGAACCAAGCACCGGGGTGCGCATCATATGCAATCGACCATGCGCGCGGCGGATTCGTTTGGCGCTGCCTGACAGACAACGCAGACAATCTATCGACAGGTCACATTAACCATCATCGGCTTTCAAAAATGAAAACATCCAAATCGGTCTTGCTGGGCGTCGCATTCATCTCTCTGGCTATTCTGGGCGGAGCACTTTATCTGCAACATTTCCTGGATATGCAGCCTTGCCCGCTGTGCGTGATCCAGCGCTACGCATTTGCAGCGATCGCACTGATTTGCCTGATCTGTGCAGGCTTGCCCGGCGGCGCACAAAAAGCCGGTGCCGGCCTGGGGCTGCTAGCCGGACTTGGCGGTGCAGGCACCGCGATCTGGCATCTGTGGATCATTGCACACCCATCGGCTTCTTGCGGCCGCGATGCACTCGAAGCGCCCATGAATGCACTGCCTCCGGCGACGTTGCTGCCCTCGATATTCAAGGTCGATGCCTTTGCGCTCTGCACGACTGCTTACGAGCCGATCCTCGGGCTATCGATTCCGCAGTGGTCGCTGTTGTGGTTCGCAGTGCTGGCAGTGATCCTGATGGCTACGCTATTGAACGCAACGACGGCCGTCATCGCGGCTACTCAAGGTAGCGGCGCAATGACAGGCACTTCTGACGCGTCGGCAGCAAGCATTCAGGCCGGCAGCAATATTGCATCGATATTGAAGCAATCGCCGTTGAATCCGCTGGAAACGCGCATCCTTGTGATGCACGCTTTGCAGATGACGCGCATCCAGCTGATTACCCAGAATGAGCGCTGCGTAGATGCCGAACAGGCGCAACGACTGTCCGCCCTGTTCCGGCGCCGTCAGCTTGGCGAACCGGTTGCCTACCTGGTGGGCCACCGCGAATTTTATGGACTGCAACTGGAGGTCACGCCTGATGTGCTGATCCCCCGTCCCGAAACCGAATTGCTGGTCGACCTGGCGTTGCAGCACCTGCCTGTCGACGGCGGCTCCGCCCTGAGCGTGCTTGATCTCGGAACCGGCTCTGGCGCCATCGCAATCGCGCTCGCCCACAGCCGTCCTGAGCTTGAGGTGACGGCGCTCGATGTCAGTGCTGCCGCACTGACCGTGGCGCAACGCAACGCCGCGCGGCATCTGGGACAACGTACACCGGCTTTAGAACTGTTGCAAAGCAACTGGTATGAAGCGCTAGGAGAGCGTCCCTTCGATGTCATCGTTTCCAATCCGCCGTATATCGTTGCCGGCGACTGGCACCTGAGCGAGGGCGACTTACGTTTTGAGCCGCTGCATGCACTGACCGACCATGCCGACGGCTTGAGTGCGCTGCGCCTCATCGTCAACGATGCGGGTCGTTACTTGAAAGACGGTGGCTGGCTGCTGATGGAGCATGGCTACGATCAAGCGGCGGCGGTCCGGCAACTGCTGCGGACGCTGTCGTTCGATCAGGTACAGAGCTGGCAAGACCTGGCTCAGATCGAGCGTGTCAGCGGCGGCAGGTGGCGCGCACCTGATTAAGCAAAAGGACGCACAAGATAAGCACGGCCTGCCGCGCTTATCTTGCAATCCGTCGTGCTGAAATTAAGGCCTCAGTCCTGCTCGCCCCAGATAGCCGGATACACAACCCCGGCAATCAGCGCACCAGCCAGCGGCGCAAGCCAGAACAGCCGCAACTGTTGCAAAGCCCAGCCGCCGACAAACAGAGCCTGGCTGGTACTGCGTGCTGGATTAACCGAAGTATTCGTGACCGGGATGCTGATCAAGTGGATCAAGGTCAGGCACAGGCCGATTGCTATCGGTGCAAAGCCGGCCGGGGCACGCTTGTCGGTCGCTCCGAGGATCACGATGACGAACATGAAGGTCATCACTACTTCCGAAATCAGCGCCGCGTTCATCGAATACAGTCCGGGCGAGTGATCGCCGTAACCGTTAGCGGCAAAGCCGCCGATCTCTGCGCCAGGCTTACCGGTGGCAATCAGATACAGGATACCGGCTGCGATGATGCCGCCGACGACTTGTGCCACCCAATAGGGCAGAATTTGACTCTTCGGAAAACGTCCGGCAGTCGCCAGTCCGAGTGTCACAGCGGGATTAAGGTGGCAACCGGAAATATGGCCGATGGCAAAAGCCATTGTCAGAACGGTCAGGCCGAAAGCCAATGCTACACCGTGGAAACCTATGCCAAGACCAGGAAAAGCCGCCGCCAGGACCGCGCTGCCGCACCCCCCCAAGAACCAACCAGAATGTGCCTAAAGCTTCCGCTGCCAGACGTTTGGAAAGACGCATGCTCGCCCCCTGAAAAACAACAACAAGTACAACAACAAGTCGTTTTTGTTGACTCGCAAAAGAAAAATAACCTGTTGATCCCGAGGCCCAGCATATTTTCGGAACCATGCACAAACAAGAAAAGAAGTTCTCGTTTAACAATGTTTTTCAATGCCGACCATCTCGCCAGCTTTTTGTCGGGCATGGACTCGCGCACTTCTGAAACACCCGGATTTCCAACATACTGTTATTAAGAGCTGTTACCGGCGATGGCCTGAGACGCACAATAAAAAGTTAAAAACATTTGCAACTTCCTGCATTTGCTTGAGATCTCCACCAAATCACGACATTTCTTAACAACCATCTTTCTTGATGACTTTCTGCTTCCGTTTCTTTTCAGGCTGTCAAGACTGGCGAAATTATCTAGATTGCGTATGATCCAACGCTTGATTTTCACTATTAAGACTTTCCATGCTGCCTTCGATCGAACAACGCCTCGCTCTTGGACTCGCTGCAAAACCGGCACAAGTCGCCGCTGCCGTCGCCCTTCTGGATGAAGGGGCTACCGTGCCCTTTATCGCACGCTACCGTAAGGAAGCCACCGGCGGCCTGGATGATATCCAGCTGCGTTTGCTGGAAGAACGGCTGCGCTATTTGCGCGAACTGGAAGCGCGCCGCAGTGCGATCCTGGCCTCCATCGAAGAACAGGGAAAAATGACGCCTGCGCTGCTGCAGGCGATCACCCTGGCGGAAGACAAGACACGGCTTGAAGACTTGTACCTGCCCTACAAACCCAAACGCCGCACCAAGGCGCAGATCGCCGCAGAAGCCGGCCTGACTGAACTGGCCGATGCGCTGCTGGCCAATCCGGAGTTAAACCCGGAACAAGAAGCCGAGAAATTCCTGAAGCCAGCCTTCAGCACCGACAATGGCGACAATCCCGGTGTCGCCGACGCCAAAGCGGCGCTCGACGGCGCCCGGCAGATCCTGATGGAGCGCTTTTCGGAAGATGCCGCATTGCTGCAAGCGTTGCGTGAATACCTGACCGAACACGGCGTGGTCGAATCCAAGGTGGTCGAAGGCAAACAGGATGCCGGTGAAAAATTTGCTGACTATTTCGATTACTCGGAAACTATCGGCACCATTCCTTCGCATCGGGCGCTGGCGCTGTTCCGCGGCCGCCGCGAAGAAATCCTGAACGTGGCGCTACGCCTCGACAGCGAAGAAGAAAAACCAAAATGGGACGCGCCGCACAATCCATGCGAAGCTCGCATTGCCGCCCGTTTCGGCATCAGCAACAAGCACCGCGCTGCCGACAAATGGCTGAGCGACACGGTGCGCTGGAGCTGGCGCGTCAAGGTCTTCATGCACCTGGAAGCCGAACTGATGATCAAGCTGCGCGAAACCGCCGAAGTCGAAGCGATCAACGTTTTTGTCCGTAATCTGAAAGCCTTGCTGCTGGCAGCGCCGGCCGGACCGCGCGCAACCATGGGCCTCGATCCGGGCCTGCGCACCGGCGTCAAGGTAGCGGTGATCGATGCCACCGGCAAGGTCGTCGACACCACCGCGATTTATCCGCATCAGCCGCGCAACGACTGGGAAGGCTCGCTGCACACTCTGGTGCAACTGGCGGAAAAACATAAGGTCTCGCTGATCTCGATCGGCAACGGCACCGCTTCGCGTGAAACCGACAAGCTGGCACAGGATTTGATCAAGCTACGGCCGGAACTGAAACTGACCAAAATCGTGGTGTCGGAAGCCGGCGCGTCGGTCTATTCGGCTTCTGAATTCGCCTCGCGTGAATTGCCAGACATGGATGTCTCGTTGCGCGGGGCGGTATCGATTGCGCGCCGCCTGCAAGATCCGCTGGCCGAACTGGTGAAAATCGATCCAAAATCAATCGGCGTCGGCCAGTACCAGCATGATGTCGGCCAGACGCAGTTGGCGCGCTCGCTGGATGCGGTGGTGGAAGACTGCGTCAATGCCGTCGGCGTCGATGTCAACACCGCCTCGGCACCGCTGCTGGCGCGTGTCTCCGGCTTGAATGCGAGTGTCGCCCAGAGCATCGTCACCTATCGCAACATGAAGGGCATGTTCACCTCACGGGCGGCGCTGCGCGAGGTGCCACGGCTGGGCGACAAGACCTTCGAACAGGCAGCCGGGTTCCTGCGTATCATGAACAGCGACAATCCACTGGATGCGTCGGCGGTACACCCGGAATCCTATCCGCTGGTGGAAAAAATCCTGGCCGATATCAAGAAAGACGTCAAAGGTGTGATCGGCGACGAGCGGCTGTTGAAGTCGCTCGATCCCGCCAAATATGCCGACGAAAAATTCGGCGTGCCAACCATTGCCGACATCATCAAGGAACTGGAAAAACCGGGCCGCGATCCGCGCCCTGAATTCACCACCGCCACCTTCAAGGAAGGCGTCGAGGAAATCCGCGATCTGCGCCCCGATATGATCCTGGAAGGCGTAGTGACGAATGTCGCGGCGTTTGGCGCCTTTGTCGATATCGGCGTACATCAGGACGGTCTGGTGCATATTTCTGCGTTGTCGAACACTTTCGTCAAGGACCTGCAAACAGTGGTCAAGGCCGGTCAGGTGGTCAAGGTCAAGGTGCTGGAGGTCGACGAGAAGCGCAAGCGTATCGCGCTGACCATGCGCCTGACGGACCACGCTCCGGTGGCTGGCGCCAAGCCGGAGCAGCGCGCCGACCGCAATGACGCCAAGCGCATGTCGCAGCAGCGGCAAGCGGCACCGCCACCGGCCAACAGTGCGATGGCTGCAGCCTTTGCCAAGCTGAAAGGATAGCAAGCACTTACTGGTTTTGCTACGGGGCGGCCATGCTCCGGCAGCAAAACCAGCATCCCGGCAAAGTCCTGCCTGCGCGACAAAATCAATCATCGCCCGATTTAATCGGGACGGTCATCGTATAATCACGGCACACTCGATTTCCAACAGGTTTTATTTTGTCAGCCGCTCCCAATAATTCAAACCAACAATCCATGATGTCTCCGATCGCGGTCGATATGGAAGCGGTCAACGCGGTAATCCGCCGGCAGTTGCATTCGGAAGTACCGCTGGTGAACCAAATCGCCGAATACATCATCAGCGCCGGTGGCAAACGCCTGCGCCCGGTACTGGTGTTGCTGATGGCACAGGCGTATGGCTATTCGGGCAACCAGCATCACGAACTGGCTGCGGTGATCGAGTTCATCCATACCGCCACCCTGCTACATGACGACGTGGTTGATGAATCGTCGCTGCGGCGCGGGCGCGAGACTGCCAATGCCTTGTTCGGCAACGCCGCCTCAGTGCTGGTCGGCGATTTCCTGTATTCGCGCGCTTTTCAGATGATGGTCGCGGTCGACAACGCCCGCGTGATGCAAATCGTTGCCGATGCCACCAACGTGATTGCCGAAGGCGAAGTCCTGCAATTGCTAAACATGCACAATCCGGACGTTTCCGAGGACAGCTATCTGCAGGTGATTCGCTCGAAGACAGCCAAGCTGTTCGAAGCAGCAGCGCAACTCGGCGTGCTGATCGCTGGCGCCAGCGATGACGTGATTGAAGCCGCCGGCGAATATGGCCGCTCGCTGGGCACTGCATTCCAATTAATCGACGATGTCCTGGATTATTCAGGCAACGCCTCCGACATCGGCAAAAATGTCGGCGACGACTTGCGCGAAGGAAAACCGACTCTGCCACTGATTTACCTGATGGAAAACGGTACAGCGGAGCAAAAGATGCTGGTGCGCAGTTGCATCGAAAACGGCGATGAGCAGCATTTTGATGAAATTCTCGCCGCCATCACCAGCTCCGGGGCACTGGATTACACCCGGCGCGAGGCCGAAAAAGCAGCGCAGCGGGCAGCGACAGCCATTGCAGACTTGCCAAATAGTCAGTTTAAAGATTCTTTGCTACAATTATCGACGTTCGCGGTGGATAGAAATCACTGAACGGAATCACAGAAAATTATCGGAAAGGCTGCTGCATCGGATAGCGCCGGATGGCGTTGCCGGCAGCAGTCTGGAAACCTGTTCAAGATATTGAACAGCTAAATCGGGGTGTAGCTTAGCCTGGTAGAGCGCTACGTTCGGGACGTAGAGGCCGGAGGTTCGAATCCTCTCACCCCGACCATCGAAGATTCCAGCCTGTCGAACGGTTGCGGAGTGTCTGACTCACCGCACGCAGCACAAAACACAAAACAACAATCCTAATAACCAGCAATACCTCACTTTACGGTGACCCTTTGGATACCGTGCCCATATGGGTGCAGATTTTTGCACTAGTTTTACTGATATTCTTGTCGGCTTTTTTTGCGATGGCGGAAACCGCTCTGGTTGCCACCAACAAGCATCGGCTGCGTCATCTGGCCAAGCGTGGCAGCAAATCTGCCAGCACCACCTTGTGGCTGCTGGAGCGCACCGATAAGCTGCTGTCGCTGATCCTGATCATCAACACCCTGGTCAATGCACTTGCTACAGCGCTGGTGACTGCGATGGCGATCAACGCGTTCGGCAACCATCAGCGCGTCATCACGATTGCCACCGCTGCAGTCGCCTTCCTGTTGATCGTCTTTGCCGAAATCACACCCAAAGTGATCGGCGCCACCTATCCGGAACGGATCGCCCTGCCTACCAGCTTTGTGCTCAAGCCGCTGATGAGCATCGCCAAACCGTTGATCTGGTTTGTGAACCTGTTCGTCTCGGCAATCCTTAAGGTCCTGCGCATCAAAGCTGGCAAGCACGCGCAAGAACAGCGCGTATCGCCGGAAGAGCTGCGCTCGATCGTGCCGGAGGGGGGTAATTTCATTCCGCAAAAGCACAAGAGCATATTACTGAACTTGTTCGATCTGGAAAAAATTTCGGTGGAAGACGTGATGACGCCGAGAGCCCAGGTCGAGGCATTGAATCTGTCAGCCTCAGTTGAGGAAATCAAGCATCAGCTGACCACTTGCTACCACAACAAGTTGCCGGTATATGAAGGCGAAATCAATCAGATCGTGGGTATTCTGCACGTGCGTAAAGCCATGGCATTGTTGAATCAGGAAGCAGAATTGACGGTCGAGCATTTCCGCCAGTTGCTCAGCACGCCTTACTTTATTCCAGAAGATACTGACGTCTTCACGCAGCTACAATATTTTCAGGAAAATCACGAACGCCTTGGCATCATCGTCGATGAGTATGGTGAGGTGCAAGGTTTGGTAACGCTGGAAGATATCATTGAAGAAATGATTGGCGAATTCACCACCTCCAAGCCAGGCGCGGCGCGCGCCGACAGTTTTTCCTGGAATACGCAGGGCCAATGCCTGCTTGAAGGAACAACAACCTTACGGGATATCAACAAACGCCTCGGCCTGAATTTTCCACTCGATGGCCCGAAAACCCTGAACGGACTATTGTTGGAGTGGCTACAAGATATTCCAGACAATAACGTCAGCCTGAGAATTGCAGGATGCATCATAGAAATAGTACAAGTACAAAATCAGGCAATTAAGGTTGCCAAACTGTTTCGCCCGAATAAACTACAGCAACAAGAGAAATAATTCCGATAGGAAATTATTTCGACACGTTTGTTCACAAATCCTTTACAAGTGAGTTTCCCCTAGGGCACCATTGATTGGTTTGAATGGCCCCGCACATCTTTTGATATTGATCCCCTTATGGCAGCAGTTTTTCCAAACTCAAGCTCCAACAGCCCGATCTCCGGACTTGCCCGAGCATTGCTCCAGGCGGGCCGCCTTTCTGCGACACAAGTCGAGGCTCTGCACAAAAAATCGAGCAGCGACCAGACTCCTTTCATCGCTGCCTTGCTGGAAAGCGGCTATCTAGATGCGCCCGGCCTGGCGCTGTTTTGCGCAGAAACTTTCGGCTATCCGCAACTGGATCTGAGCACACTCAATTTCAGCTCGCTGCCGGAAAAAGCCATCGATACCAAGCTGATGGAGAGCCATACAGTGCTGGCGCTGGCCAAGCGCGGCAACAAGATCTATATCGCATTTTCCGATCCGACCAATATGCAGGTACTGGGCCAGATCAAGTTCCAGACCGAATTGACGGTAGAACCGATCATTGTCGAGCACCCGGTGCTGGTCAAACAAATCCAGAAACTGGTGAAGTCGTCCGAGCAAAGCCTCAACGAAATGGTCGGCGATGAGCAGGAAATCAATTTTGTAGAAGAAGATACGGCTGCAGTTGCTGATACTGCTGCAACCGATATCGACGATGCGCCGGTGGTCCGCTTCCTGCAAAAAATATTAACCGACGCCATCAACCTGGGCGCATCGGACTTGCATTTCGAACCATTCGAAAAATTTTACCGGATCCGCTTTCGGGTCGACGGCGTACTGCGCGACATGGCGCAACCGCCGCTTTCCGTCAAAGAAAAGCTGGCGTCGCGCATCAAGGTGATCTCAAAACTGGATATTTCCGAAAAGCGGGTGCCACAGGATGGCCGCATGCGCTTGGTCGTCTCCAAAACCCGCGCAATCGACTTCCGCGTCAGTACCTTGCCGACACTGTTTGGCGAAAAGATTGTCATGCGTATTCTCGATCCTAGCCAGGCCCAGATGGGGATCGATGCGCTGGGTTACGACCCCGATCAGAAAGCCATCCTGATGGAGGCCATCCAGCGGCCGTACGGGATGGTTCTGGTGACTGGCCCGACCGGTTCCGGTAAAACCGTATCGCTATATACCTGCCTGAATATCCTGAACCAGCCCGGTATCAATATATCGACCGCCGAAGATCCGGCAGAAATCAATTTACCCGGCGTCAACCAGGTCAATATCAACGATCGTGCCGGACTGACTTTCCCGGTCGCGCTCAAGGCGTTCCTGCGACAGGATCCTGACATCATCATGGTGGGTGAAATCCGCGATCTCGAAACCGCCGACATCTCGATCAAGGCCGCGCAAACCGGCCACATGGTGTTCTCCACGCTGCACACCAATGATGCGCCATCAACCCTGACACGCCTGATGAACATGGGCGTACCGGCTTTCAATATCGCCTCGTCGGTCATCCTGATCACCGCACAACGGCTGGCACGCCGGCTATGCACCTGCAAGCAGCCGATCTCGATCCAGGACGAAGCACTAATTGAAGCCGGCCTGACAGAAGACGACATCGACGGCAGTTGGATGCCCTACAGGGCGGTCGGCTGTGAGCGCTGCAACGGTACCGGTTACAAGGGGCGGGTTGGTATTTACCAAATCATGCCGATTACAGAAGAAATTGAACGCATCATCCTGGCCCACGGCACAGCGCTGGAAATCGAAGCACAGGCAAAACGCGAAGGTGTGAAAACATTGCGCCAATCCGGGCTCATAAAAGTAAAACAAGGATTGACCAGCCTCGAAGAAATACTTGGCTGTACCAATATCTGAAAGTGCTTGGTTGTACCAAAGTGCCAAATTTACATTAGGGGAAATAGTTCATGGCAACTGCCGCACCACGCAGCGCCTCAAGCGCACGTCAGGTCAAGGAGTGGGTCTATCTTTGGGAGGGCAAGGATAAAAAGGGCAAAGTCGTGCGCGGTGAATTGCGCGCAGGCAGCGAAACCGTGGTTACCGTTACCATGCGCCGCCAGGGAATCCTGGTTACCAAGATAAAGAAAAAGACCTTCCGCAGCGGCAAGAAAATTTCCGACAAGGATATCTCGCTGTTCACGCGCCAGTTGGCGACCATGATGAAAGCTGGCGTGCCGCTGTTGCAATCGTTCGATATCGTGGTCAAGGGACATGCCAATCCATCCGTATCGAAACTGGTCAATGAAATCCGCGGCGATGTCGAGACCGGTACCGGTCTGAGCCAGGCGTTCCGCAAGTATCCGCTGTATTTCGACCCCCTGTTCTGTAATCTGGTCGGCGCCGGCGAACAGGCCGGCATTCTTGAGGATCTGCTGGAACGTTTGGCGATCTACAAGGAAAAAACCCTGGCGATCAAGGCTAAGATCAAGTCTGCCATGTTCTATCCGGTGTCGATTCTGGCGGTGGCATTTGTGGTTACTGCAGTTATCATGATTTGGGTGGTACCGGCTTTCAAACAAGTCTTCTCAAGCTTCGGGGCCGACTTGCCGGCCCCGACGTTGTTTGTGATGGGGATATCGGATTTCATGGTTGCCAATTGGTACATCATATTTCCGACGCTGTTTGCCGGCTTATATTTGTTTTTTCAATCATGGAAGCGCTCACTCAAAATGCAACAGACGATGGACCGTCTGTTGCTGAAGGCGCCGATTTTTGGCGCAGTCATCCGCAAAGCGACGATCGCGCGCTGGACGCGTACTTTATCTGCAATGTTTGCCGCCGGTGTGCCATTGGTTGAGTCGCTGGACTCGGTCGGCGGCGCCGCCGGTAACGCGGTCTATCTGGACGCCACCAAAAAAATTCAGAGCGAAGTCAGTACCGGCACCAGTTTGACTGCCGCCATGGAAAACGCCGAGGTGTTTCCCAACATGGTCACACAAATGGTATCGATTGGCGAAGAGTCGGGGTCGCTGGATCAGATGCTGGCCAAGGTTGCCGATTTCTATGAAGCCGAAGTCGACGATGCGGTAGCGTCCCTGTCGAGCCTGATGGAACCATTAATCATGGTAATCCTGGGTGTGCTGATCGGCGGCCTGGTGGTTGCCATGTATCTGCCAATTTTCAAACTGGGATCGGTGGTCTGATGCAAGATAGCTTTTTTCTGGCGGCGGGTAGCTTGCTGCCAACCTTGATGGCAGCAATTTTTGGGCTGTTGATCGGCAGTTTTTTGAATGTGGTGATTCATCGCCTGCCGATCATGATGCAGCGCGAGTCGGATAATTATGTCGCCCACGAAAGCGGTAAGGCACTACCACACACAGACCGCTACAACCTGGTAGCGCCGCGTTCGGCCTGCCCGCAATGCAAGCGCCAGATCGGTGTGCTAGAAAATGTGCCGGTCTTGAGTTACCTGGCGCTGCGCGGCAAGTGCCGGGCCTGCAAGGCGCCGATCTCGGCGCGCTACCCGATTGTCGAAGCGCTGACGGCAACCTTGTCGGCGCTGATGGTGTGGCACTTAGGCAGCGGCTGGAGCGGCCTGGCATCTCTGGTCTTTCTTTATTTGCTGATCGCCATGACGTTTATCGACGCCGATACGCAGCTGCTGCCGGACGACCTGACCTTGCCCTTGCTCTGGCTCGGTTTGCTGGTCAATCTGTCGGCGATGTTTGTACCCCTGAGCGAAGCCGTGATCGGCGCCGCTGCAGGTTATCTGGTGTTGTGGACGATTTATTGGGTCTTCAAGCTGCTCACCGGGAAAGAGGGCATGGGATATGGCGACTTTAAATTGCTGGCGGCGCTAGGAGCCTGGATGGGCTGGAAAATGCTACCGATCATTATCTTGTTTTCTTCGCTGGTGGGTGCCCTGGTGGGTATTGCATTGATCGTATTTGGCAGCCACGGACGCGACAAACCAATTCCTTTCGGCCCCTATCTCGCCGCTGCCGGGCTGCTGGCGCTGCTGTATGGATCAAAGATCATGGAAACTTATTTCGGCTTTGCGGTCTAAGCCATCGTGATGCAACACGATGCGGCTCACAAAAGTCAGGCGCTGCCCAGGTTCTCCGTCGGCCTGACCGGCGGCATTGGCAGTGGCAAGACGACCGTTGCCAACATGTTTTCCAGGCTAGGGGCGGCTGTGATCGACACCGACGCCATTGCGCACCAGTTGAGCGCAGCTGGCGGTATCGCTATCGCGCCGATCATCGCCGAATTCGGCGACTCGTTCATTGATGCAAGTGGCGCAATGGACCGCTCCAGAATGCGTGCGCTGGTGTTCTCCGACGCCAACGCCAGGAAACGGCTTGAGGCAATCCTGCATCCTTTGATCCGCAGCGAGACAGAAGGCGCCGCGGAGCAGGCCCGCGGGCCTTATTTGATCTTTGTGGTTCCGCTATTGATCGAATCCGGCGACTGGAAACACCGCGTCAATCGCGTACTTGCCGTGGATTGCGACGAACAAATCCAGATACAACGAGTCATGCAGCGCAATGCGATGTCAGAATCGCAGGTACGCGCCATCATGGCCACGCAAGCGTCCCGACAACAACGCCTGCAAGCTGCCGACGACGTGATTTTGAATGATGGAGATCAAGCGGCGCTGGCACCGCAGATAACGCAGTTACATACGCGTTATCTGTCATTTGCTGATTTGTTATAAATGGTGTAACGCTTATTGGATGCGCGTGAAATAAGGCATACGCGAACGCACACCCGAACGCCTACCCGGGCGCGCGAAAAGTTGTGGAAAATTGCGAAAAGAAACTGAGCGGCAGACGACAGACGACACGACGATCTGCCTGAAATTTCAGAGGTTATTTGTAATTTCCTGTGGCATCATTCAGAATCATGACTTGTCGAGCTCAAATTTTTAAGGGATGTCACTTTGATTGTCTACGAATATCCTTTCAACGAGCGTATCCGCACCTTGTTGCGGCTGGAGGACCTGCACGAAAGATTCGTGTTTTTCGTTCAACAAGAAAATCCCCTGCAACACCATATCGCTCTCTCCACCATATTTGAGATGCTGGAGGTGGCCGGGCGCGCGGATTTGAAGTCGGACCTGCTGCAGGAACTGGAACGGCAGCGCCAAACCTTGCTTGGATTTAAATCCAATCCTAATGTTGCACCCGACATGCTGGACGCGATATTGCAGGAACTTGATCGTGTCAGTACTTCGCTAATGGCCGCCCAAGGCAAAACCGGCCAGCACATTCGCGACAATGAATGGCTGATGAGCATCCGCGGCCGCACCATCATTCCCGGCGGGGCCTGTGAATTTGACTTGCCGTCTTATTACGCCTGGCAGCAGCATCCGGCTGAAAAGCGCTATGCCGACATCATCGGCTGGTTCGCGCCACTGGCGCCGCTGTTCGACGCTATCGGCATCGTATTGCGACTACTCCGAGAAACCGGAAGTTCAGTAAAAATAAACGCTGAAAACGGTAGTTACCAGCAAATGCTACAGGGCAAATCCTACCAAATGCTGCGCTTGATTATTGATGAGCCACTGGCCGCGATTCCTGAAATATCGGCAAACAAGTACATGCTGTGGGTCCGCTTCACCTCGCAGGGAGGCGATCTCAAACCCAAGGCGTATGAAGGCGATGTGCCGCTTGAACTGACCCTGTGTAATTTTTAATGTGAATTTGAATAGATTTATATGACTACGACTGTCGATTGCCCTACCTGCGGCACCAAGGTTGAATGGATTGCCACGAATCGGTTCCGGCCATTTTGCTCGGAGCGATGCAAGCAGATTGATCTGGGCGCCTGGGCCGAAGAGAAATACACGATTCCAGCCGTGAATTTGCCGGATGATTTGGATGAGGATGGGAAAATCCCGCAGTAGCAAACAAACCAACTCAAATGACCAACTAGCGGCAATTTCGGCCTATCACAATCGACGCAACCCAAAAACCCACGCAAAAGCCGCCACGCGAGAACTGCCTGAACCCTGGCGCCCCCGTTCCTTCAGGCTGCGCACTCGCTACGTAATTCATCAAGCCACTCAATCAGCGGGATCGCCGCTGGCAGTAGCGGCTCGACACCGACACTGCCTTGCCACGAAAATGCCTGCCCCTCAAAACTCTGCGGCTCGCCGCGCCAATCTCGACTGATGTAAAAATGCAGGCGCACGTGAGCGTGAGGATATTGGTGTTCGATCCCACACCAAGGCTCGGCGGATATAATCTCCACCCCTAACTCTTCCAACAGTTCGCGCTTGAGCGCTCCGAAAATCGACTCGCCGGACTCAACTTTACCACCCGGAAATTCCCAATATCCGGCCATCGGTTTGCCGGCAGGCCTTTGCCCGAGCAACACGTCGCCGTTTGGCTTCATCAAGATGCCAACTGCAACATTGACTGGTGCAACAGATAATGTAGTCATGATGGGGAGCTCAGGCCAGTCCAGGAAACCATAAAATCGATCAGATCAAACAAATCAAACAAATCAAACAAATCAAACAAAACGCGCTATCTTGCAAAACCGATTGCAGACCTGCGGTTACCCGCTAATCGGTGTCGGACGCCATACGGCCGGCATGGTCGCGGGCAAATTGCCAAGCCACCCGGCCTGAGCGCGAAGCACGCTGTAAAGCCCAGCGCAACGCGTCGGCACGAGCCTCGGCGATTTGTTCTTCGGTGCAGCCGAAATGACTTAACCAATGAGCAATGATATCCAGGTAATCGTCTTGCTTGAACGGATAAAACGACACCCACAAACCAAAGCGCTCCGACAGTGAAATTTTTTCCTCTACCGTTTCACCAGGATGCAAATCACCATCTTTAGTGGTTTTATAACCGGCGTTGTCGGACATCCGTTCCGGTAGCAAATGGCGGCGATTGGAGGTAGCGTAAATCAGCACATTGTCCGATTGGGCGGCAATGCTGCCGTCGAGCGCCACCTTCAGCGCCTTATAACCGCTCTCACCTTCCTCAAAAGACAAATCATCGCAAAAAATGATGAAACGTTCGGGGTGCGATGCCACCAGATCGACAATATCGGGCAACGCCGCCAGATCGTCCTTATCCACCTCGATTAACCGCAACCCCTGATCCGCATACTGGTTCAGGCAAGCTTTTATCAAAGAAGATTTACCGGTGCCACGAGCGCCAGTCAGCAATACATTGTTGGCCGGCCGCCCCGCTACAAACTGACGGGTATTCTGATCGATCTGCTGCTTCTGGATGTCGATATTGTGCAAATCCGACAACGCGATATTGGAAATATGGCCGACCGCCTGCAGATAGCCGCCTGCCTGGCCGCCACCACCGCCCTTATGGCGCCAACGGAAGGCTGTCGCAGCTTGCCAGTCAGGCGCCGCGTGTGCTGCTGGCAACATGTTTTCAAGACGCGCCAACAGCGCGTCGGCACGAATCAGGAATTGCTCTAATTGAGTCATGGCGCTAGATGTCAAGAATGAATGATGATCAATAAACACCATTCTGACGCAAAGCAGATCGGCGCAGGGTGAATATTATTCGTCGCAGCGGCCGTGCTGCATTCGAGATGCCTACCTGAGGCGAGCATCGGGTGTTGAAAGCGGCGTGCAACACACTCTCAACACGCCGTCGTACAAACTCGCTCAAGAACGATAGTCGGCGTTGATCGACACATAATCATGCGACAAATCGCAAGCCCAGATGGTCGCTGCGGCATCGCCGCGCCGCAGTTGCACGCGCACGGTAATTTCGCTCTGCTTCATGACTCGCTGGCCGTCTGCTTCCTGATATTGCGGATTACGGCCGCCGTTCTTGGTCGCCAATACATCGTCCAGGTACAGGTCGAGCTTGCTGACATCCAGGTCATCGACACCGGCATAGCCGATTGCAGCGAGGATCCGGCCCAGATTGGGATCCGAAGCAAAGAAGGCCGTCTTGACCAGCGGTGAATGGGCGATCGAATAGGCGATCTTGCGGCATTCAGCGACGTTGCTGCCCTGCTCCACAGTGACCGTGATGAACTTGGTGGCGCCTTCGCCGTCGCGGATGATCATCTGCGCGAGATGTTGCGAGATATCGGTAACAGCAGTTGCCAACGCCGCGTATTCCGGGCTGTCGACACTATTGATTTCAAGTTCACCGGCACCGGTGGCGATCAGCATGAAGGAATCGTTGGTCGAAGTATCGCCATCGATGGTGATGCAATTGAACGAGCGGTCGGCAGCTTGACGCACCATGTGCTCCAGCACCGGCTGAGCCACCTTCGCATCGGTCGCCAGGAAGCTCAGCATGGTCGCCATATTTGGCTTGATCATGCCAGCTCCCTTGCTGATGCCTGACATGGTTACCGTCTTGCCATCAATAATCAGGCGCCGTGAAGCGGCTTTTGGCTGGGTATCGGTCGTCATGATAGATTCTGCGGCGTTGAACCAGTTGTCAGCCTGCAGGTTGCCAATTGCTTGCGGCAGCCCTGCGGTGATGCGTTCCACCGGCAGCGGCTCCAGAATCACGCCAGTCGAGAATGGCAGAATTTGCGCAGCATGACAGCCCAGCAGCTCGGCCAGTGCCTCGCAAGTGGCGTTAGCCGCAGCCAGGCCAGCTTCACCGTTGCCGGCATTGGCATTGCCGGTATTGATCAGTAGCGCGCGAATCGGTTCGCCGGAAATGTCGGCTGCGGCCAGATGCGCCTTGCTGACCTGTACCGGCGCAGCGCAAAAGCGGTTCTGCGTGAATACGCCGGCTACCGTAGCGGTTGGCGCAAGTTTCATGACCAGTACATCCTTGCGATTCGCTTTACGCACGCCCGCTTCGGCATGCCCGAGTTCGATGCCGGGTACAGGAAGCAGGTCGGCGGCGACAGGAATAGGAGAATTAACGGCCATGAGAGTCCTTGATAACTAGGTAAGAATATTGACGGCGCTTGTTCGCCGCGATTAAATTAAACAAGGGAGCCGTGGTTTCGGCGGCCTATTTTAAAGCGGATCGGGACGCCAAGAACACCTCTGCCGCGCAAAAAATAAAGGGCGGGTTACCCCCCTTCTTGATCACCGGACGTTCATGTCAACTTAAATCAACTGGCCGTGGCACTGTTTGTATTTCTTGCCGCTGCCACAAGGGCACGGATCGTTACGACCGACCTTCGGCACTGCGTTGACATTCTGCTGAGATTCTTCACTGCGCGCAGTCGGCGCCAACAAAGCTTCCGGAGCAGCATTCGGATCAAAGTCGGCATGTTGGTAATGGACATTCTCAACGTGCGATTGCGCCAGCCCTTCTTCTGCCGCAGCGATTTCCTCGCGGCTTTCGATGCGCACCGTCATGACCACCTTGATCACTTCATTCTTGATCAAGTCGAGCATCTGTCCGAACAATTCAAACGCTTCGCGCTTGTATTCCTGTTTAGGATTCTTCTGGGCATAGCCGCGCAAATGGATACCTTGGCGCAAATGATCCAGCGCCGCCAGATGCTCACGCCAATGGCTGTCGACGCTTTGCAACATAATGCTGCGCTCAAAACCGGCGAACGATTCCTTACCAACGATTGCCGTCTTGGCGGAATATGTTTCCTCTGCTTTTTTCAGCACGCGTTCCAGCAACTCTTCGTCAGCAAGGTTCGGCTCGGTCTTGAGCATATCGGCCAGCGACACTTCCAGATGCAACTCGCTGGCCAAACTGGCTTCCAGGGCTGGAATATCCCACTGCTCTTCCAGCGAGTCTTGCGGCACATAGGTGCGGAAAGTGTCGACCAACACGCCTTCGCGCAGCGAGGCGACAGTCTCTGACACGCCCTGCGATCCCAGCAACTCATTACGCTGCTGATAGATCACCTTGCGCTGATCGTTGGCGACATCATCGTATTCGAGGAGCTGTTTACGAACATCGAAGTTACGTGCCTCAACCTTGCGTTGCGCCGACTCAATCGAACGCGAAACGATACCCGCCTCAATCGGCTCGCCTTCCGGCATTTTCAAACGATCCATGATCGCACGCACGCGGTCGCCGGCGAAAATCCGCAGCAACGCATCGTCCAGCGACAAATAGAAGCGCGAAGAACCCGGATCGCCCTGACGGGCGGCACGACCGCGCAACTGATTGTCGACGCGGCGCGATTCGTGACGTTCGGTGCCGATGATATGCAGACCGCCAGCGTTGACCACGTGGTCATGCAGCGATTGCCACTCGTCACGCAGCTTATCGGAGCGCAATTGCTTTTCAGTGTCGCTCAGCGCTGGATCGGCTTCGATGAACTGGATTTGTTTCTCGACATTGCCGCCCAACACGATGTCGGTGCCGCGACCGGCCATGTTGGTAGCGATGGTGACGGCCTGCGGCCGGCCGGCCTGCGCAATAATTTCTGCCTCACGCGCATGCTGCTTGGCGTTGAGCACGTTGTGCGGCAACTTGGCCTTGGTCAGAATGCCTGATAGCAGCTCCGAGTTTTCGATCGAGGTGGTACCGACCAATACCGGCTGGCCGCGCTCATAGCAATCCTGAATATCCTTGAGCATTGCATTGTATTTTTCCTGCGACGTCTTGTAGACCTGATCCTGACGATCCTTGCGCTGGTTCGGCCGGTTCTGTGGAATGACAACCGTTTCCAGGCCGTAGATCTCCTGGAATTCATAGGCTTCGGTATCGGCGGTACCGGTCATCCCGGCCAGCTTGCCGTACATGCGGAAATAGTTCTGGAAAGTGATCGACGCCAGAGTCTGGTTCTCGTTCTGAATCTTGACGCCTTCCTTGGCCTCCACCGCCTGGTGCAAGCCGTCCGACCAGCGGCGACCGGTCATCATGCGGCCAGTAAATTCGTCGACGATGACAATTTCACCGCCCTGAACCACATAATGCTGGTCCTTAAAATACAACGCGTGCGCGCGCAAGGCGGCGTACAAATGATGAATCAGACTAATATTTGCGGCGTCGTACAGCGATGCGCCTTCGGCCAGCAAACCCATGCTGGTGAGAATCTGCTCGGCCTTGTCGTGACCGGCCTCGGTCAGCAAGACCTGATGCGCCTTCTCATCCTTGGTGTAATCGCCCGGCACTTCAATCTTGCCCTTGCCGTCAGGAGTTTCTTCACCAATTTGCTGGATCAGCAGCGGCGGTACTTGATTGATCTTGTAGTACAGATCAGTATGGTTTTCAGCCTGGCCGGAAATGATCAGCGGAGTACGCGCTTCGTCGATCAGGATCGAGTCGACCTCATCGACGATGGCAAAATTCAGGGTGCGCTGCACGCGGTCGGCGGCGTCGTACACCATATTGTCGCGCAGATAATCGAAACCGAATTCGTTGTTGGTGCTGTAAGTTATATCGGCGGCGTAGGCAACTTGCTTGGCGTCATGCTCAACCGACGACAGATTCACACCGGTAGAGAGCCCCAGCCAACCGTACAAGCGCCCCATCCACTCGGCATCGCGCTGTGCCAGGTAATCATTGACCGTGACGACGTGCACGCCCTTGCCGGACAAGGCGTTCAGGTAGGCGGGTAAAGTCGCCATCAGCGTTTTGCCCTCACCGGTGCCCATTTCGGCAATTTTCCCGTAATGCAAAACCATGCCGCCGATCAGTTGCACGTCGAAATGACGCATTTTCAAGACCCGCTTGCCAGCTTCGCGGCACACCGCAAACGCCTCCGGCAGCAGATCATCCAGCTTTTCACCGCCTGCAATGCGTTGCTTGAATTCCGGCGTTTTAGCCTGCAGCTCAGCGTCGGTCAGCTTCTCGAGAGCTGGCTCAAGCGCGTTGATCTGGCGGACGACTTTTTTATATTGTTTGAGCAGACGCTGGTTGCGGCTACCGAAAATCTGGGTCAGTAATGACATGCTTGGATTCTAAAAAAGAGCGCCGGCGACATTCCGTGACCATCTCATGGATTGACACGAAACCGGGCTGTGGCTAAATAATCGGAGAATTTTATCATGCCGTCCCCGACACATTGGGGTTATACGGCCGGAAACAATAGCAAGTTGCGCAAATTGTCCCGCGTAGTCGTTCCACATTGACTACTATTCCTGGCTACATTGCCAGTACCACAACAATTTCATCATTTTCCGGCCAGGGCTGTTATTTTGGCCAGATCAGTGCCTGCGTTCAGGAACTTACGCGGATCCTGCGCGACGCCTTTGATCCTCACCTCGAAATGCAAATGCGGGCCATTCGAGCGCCCCGAAGTGCCGATATCCGCGATATGCTGGCCGCGCTGCACGATATCGCCGACCTTGGCCAGCAGGCGCGAAGCATGTGCGTAGCGGGTAATGATGTCGTTGCCGTGATCAATCTCTAGCATGTTGCCGTATTGGGGATGATATTCGGCAGCAATGACCACGCCTGCAGCGGCGGCAACGATCGGAGTGCCGACTGAAGCGGGAAAGTCCAGCCCCTCATGGAAAGCGCTGCGACCGGTGAAAGGATCAAGCCGCCAGCCAAAACTAGACGAGTTGTAGCTGACGCTGACCGGCTGGTTGGTCGGTAATAATTTGGACTTGATCTTGTCGCTCATCAGCACGGTTTCGACCACGTTCATGTAATCGGTACGATAACCGATGTCACGCGACATCGCTGCCAGCGCCTGCTGGAACTCAATGACGGTCAGATCGTGCGGCCGGTGAGCGGCATCCAGATTGGTCGGCTCGGCACCGCCGCGGCCAGGCGATTCCTTAAAATTGAACTCCTCCGGCTTAACGCCGGCCAAGCGCTGAACCCGTTCGCCCAACGCATCAAGACGCATGATCTGCGCCTGCATTTCACCTAGCTTGACCGCCATGGCCGCCAGGTTTTCCTTCACATACTTATCTTTGTCTTACACCCCCGCAGCCGCGTTACCGGCAATCACCGAACTTAGCAAGGGCAGACTGCCCGCATACCGGGCAGTGACAGCATACAATAACAGGGTCGCGAGCAAGACTGCCAGCAGAAATGCGGCGATCATCAGCATCAGGTGTTTGGCGCCTAATGTGATAGATTTGGCGCGATTAAAGCGCGGATGCAGCAGTTAGCTGCATTGTTGCCTCTGGAAGTCGTTGGCCGCGCCGCAGTTGTGATATCGTTTCAGGATAATGCGTAGACTCTCATCTTCATCTTTCCGGCCAGCCATCAGTGGCTCCAGGACGCCAGTACAGACATCCCGGGACGCCGCAGATTTTTTACGGGGAAATGACAAGATGGCTGCGCTTCTGCCGGCTGTCACGCGCATGGCGACACTGCAAAAACAATGTGCCGCCGAACTGCCATCCATGTTCAGTGCTTGCGAAGTATTACAATTCGAAGACGGGCAACTAGTGCTATCGGCCCCCAACGCAGCCCTTGCAACAAAATTGAAGCAGCAATTGCCGCGCCTGCAAAGCCAACTGCAAAGTGTGAATTGGCAGATTAATGCAATCCGAATCAAAGTGCAAGTCAGCCAACATCTCAACAAACCGGCACCGGTCAAGCAGCTCCACTTTCCCTCGAAGGCGGTCTCGGCCTTCTCGTCGTTGATGAATGAACTAGGGCAGTCCTCGGGCAACGATGCGTTGAAAAACGCTATCGCGGCCATGGTGCAGCGCTACAGCGAAAAAAAATAAGGCCGCCGGGGCGACCTTGATCAACACGAAACTCAACACAAAATATCTCAAGCGGAGAAATAATCGGCCTCAATCAGTTATCCGCCATGCGCTATCAGCTATCAGCTATCAGCTATCAGCTATCAGTTCTGTTGGCGCTGATTGAATCTTGACCCAGCCTGCTGATCGAAATGTGACCCAGGGCTGGTCGCTGCGTTTTGAGTTAGCAGCTGTGGATAAGTCTATCA
>NZ_JBIIVN010000159.1:0-5902 GCF_044339385.1 Collimonas sp.
CTCCTTGAACTCCGCCGTGTACATCTGTTTTGGTATCTTCTTCATTGCTGGTCTTTCCAAAGGATCGTTGATTTTACGTTACCTATGGAAGACTAAATTTCGGGGGAAGCTCAGACATATCCAGTTGGTGCGTGGCAAACAAGATCTGCAGCGCCAGATAACCGTTAAACAGAATCTGCCACAGCGCAGTCCCCCAGGCCAGCGCCCATAGCACTTTATGATTTCTGACCATTCTGATGCTGTCCATCATTTCACGCAACGGATGGCGACTGGAAGGAGCTGGGTAAGGATCGCGCTTTTTCAGATAGCAAAGGTTCCACCATGAAGAAACAAAACTGACAGCATTGACCGGCACCGCCACCGGCGCCGTCAACGCCTGCACCAGCATACCAGCGACACCCGGACCGACCAGGCGCGCCATCGAATCGGTGGCGGCGAACTTGCTTTGCGCATCGAGCAGGTGTTCACGACCAACCAGTTGCGCCACGAATACCTGTGCCGCGCTGCCGCCGACCACGAAACCGACACCCATCAGAAAGCCAGCCCACCGCATAGAGCACGTGCATGGACAGCAGGCCCAGCCAGTAGCAGACTGGAATTACCGCCAGCACGCAGCCAAACAGAAATTCCGACCACAGCAGCACAGGATGCTTGCTGCGGCGATCCAGCCAAACTCCGGCCAGCAGCGAGAACAACGCAAACGGCAAGGTTTGCAAGGCAATCAACATGCCCATCTGCGCTGGCGTAGCGTGCAGCAACAGTACGGCTGTCAGCGGGATCGCAAGACTGCTGACCTGTCCACCAAAACTGGCGATGTGGTGGTCAGCCAGAAACGGCGGAAGTCATGATGGCGCAGTATCGGATCGGTCGATAGCTTACACATGCAAAATAGGCGGAAGGCGTTAAAAATGATGGCAACTCTTCGAAAGCGGCATACGGGTAAGCAAGCGAAATGCGCGATTGCAGCATGGTAAGCCTTGGGTAAAAACTTGTGCAAATAATACCCGTTTTATCAGTTGCCCTAACGCACTTTTATAAATTAAATGTGTCGATTTGGCCGCGACGACACAGGTGTTCTGCGACTGCGACGCAGACGATTTTGAGGCATGTCAGCGGCGCTGCAGGGTTTCTAAAAAGAGAACAAATCGAGGTCGCCAAGCATTTTAAGACGACTGGTCATATAATACGGCATGGATAAAACTTCCCCACCCAACGACACCCGCGCAACGCTGCTCGAAACCGGACTCAAACTGTTTGCCGAACAAGGCTACAACGGTACCGGGATCAAGGAAATCGTCGATGCCGCCGGCGTGCCTAAGGGTTCGTTCTATAACTACTTTAAGAGCAAGGAAGATTTTGGTGGCGAGGTCATTTCGCACTACGCCAACGGCTTCGCCACGAATTGGTCCAAGTATTTCGCCGAAGGCCCCGAAGAGCCTCTGGCTGCTTTGCGTTACACCTACGAACGTCTGATCCGATATCACGAACAATGCGAAGTAAAAGCCGGCTGCCTGCTGGGTAATTTTGCTGCGGAAATGGCCGAGTCCAGCGAGGTGTGCCGGATCATGTTGCAGCAGGTGGTAAGCGGCTGGCGCGCAAGCTTTGTCAGCTATCTGCGTCAGGCACAGGCAGATGGCTCCGTGCGCACCGACCTCAGCGCAGAGCAATTGGCAGACTTTTTCTGGAATGGCTGGGAAGGTGCGTTGCTGCGTATGAAGATAGAACGCTCAACAGCGCCTGTGCGGGCTTGCGTGACCCTGATGTTTGATCATTTTTTCTTGCCACAATAGTTATTGTCCGCTACTGCTAACCTCGTTCAACAAGAAAAGAAGTTGAAATGAAATAAATATTTTCAAAAAACTTAAGACGACTGGTCATTTTATATATATCGAAATTTATATTCCCTGCTGTAACCCAAACCACCCAACGCCACCGTGCGTTTTTTTGAAGAAGGAATAAACGTATGAGTAGTAATCAAGAAACCCGCACCGAAGACAGCCTGTTCCAACCAGTGCGCATCGGCGACATCGAACTGTCGAACCGCATCGTTATGGCTCCGCTGACCCGCAATCGCGCCGGCGAAGGCAATGTGCCCAACGAACTGAACCTGAAATATTGTGCGCAACGCGCCAGCGCCGGCATGATCATTACCGAAGCGACGCAAGTATCGGCACAAGCCCAAGGCTATGCCAGCACGCCTGGCCTGCACACGCCCGAACAAGTCGCCGGTTGGAAAAAAATCACCGACGCCGTGCACGCCAAAGGCGGCCGTATCGTAGTACAAATCTGACACACCGGCCGCATGTCGCACGTCTCGTTTCAACCGGGCAATTTGGCACCGGTAGCACCGTCAGCAATCCGCGCCAACGCGCAGACTTATGTCGTCGGCGAAGGCTTTGTCGACACCTCGGTGCCACGCGAACTGGCTCTGGAAGATATTCCTGGCGTAGTCGACGATTTCCGCCAGTCCGCGCGACGTGCGATGGATGCTGGTTTCGACGGCATTGAAATCCACGGCGCTCACGGCTACCTGCTTGACAGCTTTCTGCGCGACGGCTCCAACCAGCGCAACGATATCTACGGCGGCAGCATCGAAAACCGCAGCCGGCTGCTGCTCGAAGTAGTCGCCGCCACCACTGCCGAAATCGGCGGCGGGCGGGTTGGCGTGCGTCTGTCCCCGGTATCCCCAGTGAATGATTCGAGCGAGAGCAATCCGCAACCGCTGTTCAATTACTTGGTCGAACAGTTGAACCAGTTCGGCTTGGCCTACCTGCATGTGGTCGAAGGGCGCACCGGCGGCCCGCGCGACAATGCGCCTTTCGATTACGAAGCTCTGCATCAACGCTTCAACGGCGTCTGGATGGTCAACAACGGCTACGACCGCATGATGGCGCGCGCAGCAATCGCCAGCGGCCACGCCGACCTGGTCGCCTTCGGCCGTGCCTCCATCACCAACCCGGATCTGGTCTACCGCCTGCAACATAACCTGCCGCTCAACGCACCGTTCAGCGATGCGCCGTTGTATGGTGGTGTCGGCGAACATGGATACACCGACTATCCGGCACTAATAGAAGCCTGAGTCACAACTTGATCGGGCAGTAAAAGCAAGATCGCAAGAAACCGTGCAACATGCGCTCCGCAGTGCGTCAGACAGAGCAAAAGCCAAACCTTAAATGGGGTCGGAGTCGAATTTTTGTTGCATATAAATTTGACTCCGACCCTATTTAATTGCTATTTAATTCTCTATTTAATTCTGACCCTATTTAATTGGTGCTCATGTTTAATTGTGTAGTCGGCAAGGTGTAGTTCGCCAATAAGGGGGCATGTGCCAGGATATGAAATCCGGATCTGGCTGCAGGCTTGGGTTGCGGATCATTCGCCGGATTGCCCCCTATTTTGGAGAAATCATATGCCGTCAACACATGCCAGTTTCCATTGGGATGACCCGCTTTTGCTGGAGCAGCAACTCAGCGTCGAGGAACGTATGGTTCGCGATAGCGCCGCGGCTTATGCACGCGACCGGCTGGCGCCACGCGTCACGCTGGCGTTTCGCAACGAGCAGACCGATACCGATATCTTTTGCGAGATGGGTGAAATAGGATTGCTTGGCGCTACCCTTCCACAGGAGTATGGCGGCGCTGGTCTCAACTACGTCGGCTATGGCTTGATCGCGCGCGAAATCGAGCGCATCGATTCGGGATACCGCTCAATGATGAGCGTGCAAAGCTCACTGGTGATGCTGCCGATTTTTGAGTTCGGCAACCTCGCGACAAAGCAAAAATACCTGCCGCAACTGACTAGCGGTGCGCTGATCGGCTGCTTCGGCCTGACTGAGCCGGATCACGGCTCCGATCCCGGCAGCATGGTCACGCACGCCCGTAAGGTGGACGGGGGTTATCGCATCAGCGGCAGCAAGATGTGGATCACAAACAGCCCGATTGCCGATGTATTCGTGATCTGGGCCAAGGACGATGAGGGGGCGATCCGTGGCTTTGTACTTGAAAAAGGCTGGCAAGGGTTGTCGACACCGGTGATACACGGCAAGGTCGGCCTGCGCACCTCGATCACCGGTGAAATCGTGATGGACCAAGTGTTCTGTCCGGAAGAAAATGCCTTCCCCGATGTGCGCGGCCTGAAAGGGCCGTTCACCTGTCTCAACGCAGCGCGCTATGGGATTGCCTGGGGCGCGCTAGGCGCGGCGGAATTCTGTTGGCATACGGCGCGTAGGTACACGATGGATCGCCAGCAATTCGGCCGGCCTCTGGCGGCAAACCAACTGGTGCAGGTGAAACTGGTCAACATGCAGACGGAGATTACGATGGCGCTGCAGGGCTGCCTGCGGCTTGGCCGCATGAAAGACGAAGGTAGCGCGGCGCCCGAGATCACGTCGATCATGAAGCGTAATTCCTGTGGCAAGGCGCTTGACATCGCCCGCCTGGCGCGCGACATGTTGGGCGGCAACGGCATTTCCGACGAATTCGGCGTGATGCGCCATCTGGTGAATCTGGAGGTCGTCAATACCTACGAGGGCACGCACGATGTGCATGCGCTGATCCTGAGCCGGGTGCAGACCGGGATCGCGGCATTCGCCAACTAAAAATCGCGGCTAACCAAGGCCAAACACCTGCAGCACCAGCCAGATATTGGCCGCTGAGATCACCAGGAACAAAAACCAGGACAGGGCCGTTGTCTACCATGAATTGACGAACACACCCATGATGTCGCGGCGGCTGGTCAGGCGGATCAGCGGGTACATCGCAAACGGCAATTGCAGACTCAGCACTACCTGACTCAGCACCAGCAAGCGTCCGACCGAATGTTCGCCCCAGGTCAGCACGCCAATCAATGCGGGCGCCAGCGCCAGCCCGCGTGTCAGCAGACGCCGTTGCCAGCACGGGATCTGTAGTTGCAGAAAACCTTCCATGATGACCTGGCCCGCAATCGTTCCGGTGAACGTCGAACTCTGGCCTGCCGCCAGCAAAGCCAGACCAAACAGGAAGCCGGCGACGGCCGTGCCGGCAATCGGATCGAGCAGATGATAGGCCTGATCGATATCGACCACCGCGGTATTGCCGGTTGCATGGAAAGCGCTCGCCGCCAGCACCAGGATGGCGCCATTGATGATCAACGCCAGGAACAACGAAACGATGGTATCGAGCCGCGACAGCTGTATCGCCTGGCGCTTGCTCGGTTCATTGTTGGCCACTACACGGGTTTGCACGATCGACGAGTGCAGGTAGAGATTGTGCGGCATCACGGTGGCGCCCAGGATGCCAATGGCGAGGTACAGCGGCTCACGGCTAGCCAAGCTACTCAACGACGGCAACAAGCCGGCGGCCACAGCGTGCCAGTCCGGCTTGAGGAAAACCAGTTCAGCGAACAGGCAAACGGCAATGGTCAACACCAAGCCAAGGATGATCGCCTCAATCTGACGGAAGCCCTTGCCTTTCAACCCTAACACCAGCAAGGTATCGAACGCCGTCAGGATCACCCCTACCGGCAGCGAGACGCCGAGCAGCAGCTTGAACGCCAGCGCGCAACCGAGGACTTCGGCGAGGTCGCAGGCGACGATGGAAACCTCGGCAAAGAACCACATGCCTTTACTGACTGCGGGGCTGTAATTCTCGCACGAATGCACCGCCAGATCTTTATTGGTCACAATTCCCAGCCGCATGCTGAGGCATTGCAGAACGATGGCGGCCAGGCTCGACAGCAACACAACAAACAGGAGCTGATACCCGAACTGCGAACCGGCCTCAATTGAGGTGGCCCAGTTGCCCGGGTCCATATAGCCGACCGAGATCAGTGAGCTTCCCCCGAAATTTAGTCTTCCATAGGTAACGTAAAATCAACGATCCTTTGGAAAGACCAGCAATGAAGAAGATACCAAAACAGATGTACA
>NZ_JBIIVN010000010.1:0-28228 GCF_044339385.1 Collimonas sp.
GCTTCAACACCAACTGTTTGATAGACTTATCCACAGCTGCTAACTCAAAACGCAGCGACCAGCCCTGGGTCACATTTCAATCAGCAGGCTGGGTCAAGATTCAATTAGCGCCAACACATCTACTGAAGGAAAAAGTGCCGGGCGGCGGTGTACGCACGCTGCTGGCGCAAAACCAGCCGGACGGCTTCGACTGCCCCGGCTGTGCCTGGCCGGATCGCGATCATGCATCGACTTTCGAGTTCTGCGAAAACAGCGTCAAGGCAGTGGCCGCTGAGGCGACCTCGAAACGCGTTACACCGGCATTCTTTGCGCAACATACTGTCAGCACGCTGCTGCAACAATCCGATTACGAGCTTGAAGAGCACGGGCGCCTGACCGAGCCGATGGTATATGACGCCGAGACCGACAAATACCAGCCGATCTCCTGGCCGGATGCATTCTCGCTGATGGCTACGCACCTCAACACACTCGACGATCCAAATCAGGCCTCTTTCTATACTTCCGGCCGCACCAGCAATGAAGCGGCATTTCTCTATCAGTTGTTCGTGCGCGAATACGGCACCAACAACTTTCCCGATTGCTCCAACATGTGCCACGAGCCGACCAGCATCGGCTTGCCGGAGACGGTCGGCGTCGGCAAGGGTACGGTCGCCCTGGACGATTTCGATCTGGCCGACACGTTGCTGATCTTTGGCCAGAATCCAGCGACCAATCATCCGCGCATGATGGGCGAGTTGCGTGAATGCGCCAAACGCGGAGCCACCATCGTCTCCATTAATCCGCTGCGCGAGCGCGGCCTGGAACGCTTTTCCAGCCCGCAGCATACATCCGACATGCTCTCGCGCGCCGGGACAACGATCAGCAGCATGTTCATTCATCCCACGCTGAGTGGCGATCTGGCGCTGGTAAAAGGGGTCATCAAACGGGTCCTGGAGTTGGATGATCTGGCGTTGCAGGATGGCACCGAGCGCATCATCGATGTCGCGTTCATCGCCCAGCATACCGCCTATTTCGATGAGTTTGCCGCCGATATCCGCGCTGAAAGCTGGGATGACATCGTCACAGAATCGGGCGTCGGCCGCGACGATATCGAGCGCCTGACGCAAGTCTATGTGCGCGGCAAGAACGTCATCGCCACCTGGGGCATGGGCCTGACCCAACACAAGCATGGGGTTGACACGATCCAGATGGTATCCAACCTGATGCTCTTGCGCGGCAATATCGGCCGCCCCGGCGCTGGCCTGTGCCCGGTGCGCGGCCACTCCAACGTGCAAGGCGATCGCACTGTCGGCATTGATGAAAGACCGACCGCTGCCTTCCTTGACCGGATTGAACAAGTCTACGGCTTCAAGCCACCGCGCGAGCATGGGCTCGATGTCGTCGGCACCATCGAAGCGATGCTACAGGGACAGGTCAAGGTATTCATCGGCCTTGGCGGCAATTTTGCAATGGCCTCGCCCGACACCGTGCGCACCTGGCAGGCATTGCAATCCTGTGCGCTGACCGCCCATATCACCACCAAACTCAACCGTAGCCACCTGATTCACGGCAAAGATGCGTTGATCCTGCCAACCATCGGCCGTACCGAAATCGACATGCAAGAGAGCGGCCCGCAAGGCGTGACGGTGGAGGATTCGATGAGCATGGTGCACGTCTCGTATGGCATCAACAAGCCGGTCGCCAAGACCTGTTTATCGGAGATCGATATCGTCGCACGCCTGGCGCATGCAACGCTGCCGCATAGCCGCATCGATTGGTTGGGATTTGTGAAGAACTACGCGCTGATCCGCGATGAGATCGCCAAAGTCTACGACGCCTTCCAAGGCTACAACGCCCGTATCCAGCAACCCGGCGGCTTCCACCTTGGCGTCGCGTCGCGTAACCGCATCTGGAAAACCGCCACCGGCCGCGCCCAGTTCAAAGTCTTGCAGATCCCGAAAGATACGCCGATCCACCGCGCCCGCCGCAAGTATGGTCCCGAGTTGATGACGTTGATGACAACCCGTTCACACGATCAATACAACACCACCACCTACGGCATGGACGACCGTTATCGCGGTGTGTTCGGCCAGCGCCGCGTGGTGTTTGCCAATCTGCAGGATATCCAGATGCTGGGCTTTGCGCCCGGAGATTGGGTCGACCTGATCGGGGTCTGGGAGGATGGCATAGAACGCCGTGCCGACCGTTTCCTGCTGGTTGAATTCGATATCCCGCGCGGCTGCATCAGCAGCTACTATCCGGAAACCAACCCGCTGGTGCCGCTCAACAGCTTTGCCGACAAGGCACGCACGCCGACCTCGAAATCGATCCCGGTATTGCTGCGCCGCTCAGCGCCGCTGGCGGCCTGAGTCAGCAATGAACGCGGAGCAAGAAATCGATGATGCAGTGCTGGCGATTCTCGCCGCACTGCATGACGAAACTACCGAAACGCGCGCCAGCAGCAACCAACCCGGCTTGTCGCTGGCCAAACTCAGCAAGCGGGTTGCGCTGCGCATGAGTACCTTGCGGCGTCATCTAAGCGCGCTGGAAGAAGCTGACATTATCAGCGTTACCAGCAACGACGATGGCACCGGCCGGGCCGTCTTGACCCCGCTCGGAACGGCGATTTTCGATGCCTTGGACGAAAGCCGTGCAAGCGCCATGGACAATGCTTAATCGGCAGCCGTCACCAATTCAGTTGTCTCACATCGCCGCCAGCATCTCAGCGAGGCGGCGTATCGCCTGTTCGATCTCCGGCGTCCAGCTGTAGCTGTAATTCATACGAATAAAGCTGCGATACGCATCTGAAGTAGAAAATAGCCGCCCCGGCGCAATCGTAATACCTGCCGCCAGCGCCTGTCGGTAAAGCGCCATCGAATCGATCCGCGCCGGCAACTCTATCCATAACACATACCCTCCGGCGGGGCGCGTGATGCGTGTGCCGGGAGGAAAAAACGGCCGATAAAAGCGCTCATGATGTCGCAACGCTGCAGCAGGGTGCGGCGTACCCGGCGCAGATGACGATCGTAGCCGCCGGCAGTCAGGTAGGCAGCAATCGCCCGCTGCGGCAGCGTCGAGGTACTCAGGGTATTGAGGAATTTCAGCTTTTCTACTTGCTCGCGATAACGTCCTGGCAAAGTCCAGCCGATACGGTAAGCCGAGGTCAGGCTCTTGGAAAAAGACGAGCAATACAGCACCATGCCGCGCGTATCATAGGCCTTCAGCACGCTCGGATGGCTGGCACCAAAATACAGCTCGTTGTAGACACCGTTCTCGATGATCGGCATCTGATAGCGCGCACCCAGCGCAACCAGTTGGCGCTTGTTTGCGTCGGGCATTTCAAAGCCCAGCGGATTCTGAAAATTCGGCATCACCATGCAGGCGGCAATCGGCTGCGTCTGCATGATGGCTGCCAATGCCTCAATATCCATCCCCAGACGCGGATCGGTCGGTATTTCGATAGCGCGCATGCCGAGCCGCTCAATTGCATGCAGCATCGCATAAAAGGTCGGCGATTCGACTGCAATCGTATCGCCAGCTTTGGCTACGGCTTGCAGACACAAATTGATGGCTTCGGTGGCGCCGACGGTGATGACCACATCGTCTGGATCGACGCTCAGCCTGGTCTCCAGGTGACGCCGGACAATCTGCCGGATCAAATCCGGATGGCCTGGCGGCAAATCATCCAGCACCCCAAGCGGGCCGCCGCTGCGCAAGATGGCACCGTTATATTGACTGATGCGTTGCGCCGGGAACAACGCCGGATCGGGATACGGTGAACCAAGCGGTACAGCATCATGTTGATGTATCGATTTGAGCGTTGCCAGCACATGGCGGCTGACATCGACCTCGGCCGAAACCGGCAACGGCGCCGACCTCCCCGGCTCAGCCGGCGAGGCATTTGCCGGCAGCCGCACCTGCAGCGCCCCCCTCTGCGCGGCCAAACTGTGGCCGCACAAAATAACCCGATTGCGGATGGCTCTCAATGACGCCACTACTCTCCAGCAGCTCATAGGCGCGCACCACGGTCGTGATACTCAGCCCATGTTGCCGGCTGGCCTGCCGCACCGAACTGACACGGTCACCGGGTCGCAATACGCCGCTGTGCACCGAAGCAGTCACCTGTTCGGCCAGACGTTGGTAAAGCGGTTGGCGGCGGGAGGTTTTCAAGCAAAGTGCTCGCAGCAATAAGTAACCAACGGATTATAGTGACAAACTGCCAAACCAACAGTCTCTCAACTCATACTCCGGTTCACACTCTGGCTGCGCCCCACTGTGGCGAACATGAGCAATAAAAAAATATAGAAATCCTTGCCCGGGTTTGGCGCGCCAAACCCGCTCATATCGCCGCTTAGCTGCCGCCTGCAAATCCAAAGCCCGGCGTTGGCCGACCTGTTCTGCCAACTGCCGCTGTTGCAACGGATCGATGCCGTCAACCTTGAATTTGCCGCGCCGTCGGTGCAATATGCGGTGCGTATCCTGAACAGCTTGTCGGCCATGTCGTTCATGCTGCGCTAAACATAGACGCGCACGTAAACTGGTGAAGTGTTTTATCCTTAAGCATCACTCCAATCAGTAGTTTATGCACACAGTAGAATAAATACGATGCCAACCATCAGCAACCTGACGCTTTATCCGATCAAATCCTGTCGTGACATCGACCTGCGGGAGGCTACCGTCACGGCCTTCGGCCTCAAGCATCAGCAGGTACATGATCGCCAATGGATGGTGGTCGACAGCGCCGGACAATTCCTGTCGCAGCGCTCGCATGCCGCGATGGCGTTGATTGTGCCAACCGTGCAATCGGATGCAATGCTGGTGCAGGCACCGGGCATGGCGCCGCTGACCGTACCGACCGCTCCGCCAGCGCCGCTCACGCCGACGCTTGCGGTTACCATCTGGGACGACACCATCAGCGCGTACGATTGCGGCGATCAGGCCGCGGCCTGGTTTTCGCAGACGCTCGGCACGCCTTGCAGGCTGGTGCGCTTCAGTCCCGCCGCGCTCAGGCTGGCGAGTAAGAAATGGACCAACGACAGGGATGTACCGACGCTTTTTTCGGACGGCTATCCGATGCTGCTGATCTCGCAAGGGTCACTGGACGACCTCAACCGCAAGCTGTTGGCACAAGGCCGCACTGCGTTGCCGATGAACCGTTTCCGCCCGAATCTCGTGATTGATGGCGTCGATGCCTTTGAGGAGGATTTCGTGGCGACCATTCAGGCCGGCAGCGCTTGCCTGCAACTGGTCAAGCCATGCTCGCGCTGCCCGGTGCCGTCTATCGATCAGGCCACCGGAAAATACGGCCCGGATCCGCTGGATATATTAATGACCTATCGCGTCAATCCGCGCCTCAATGACGCCATTACGTTCGGCGTCAATACGATCTTGCTGGAGGGTGATGGCGAAATCCTGTACGTGGGCCAGGAAATCGCGCTGGAACTGGCGTTCTAGTGTCTACGGCGCCTTGGCGGCCGATGCCGCTGCCAGCTCGGCTTGCAGGCGCTCATACTTGGCCTGCAACTGTTCCTTGGATTCGTGCCAGGCCGGGTCTAGCGGGATGCAACTGACCGGGCAAACCTGCTGGCATTGCGGTTCGTTGAAATGCCCCACGCATTCGGTGCATTTATTGGGGTCGATCTCATAAATCGACGGTCCCATATAAATCGCACCGTTCGGGCACTCGGGCTCGCATACGTCGCAATTAATACAGTCGTCGGTGATCAATAAAGCCATTGGACTACTCTTTTAAATCTGGATCCCGCGGGATCAGGCGCTCCCGCCTTGCCACATTATTCTATGCCGATTGGCGCGTTGCCGCTCAAGACTTCTGTGCTTCGAGCTTTTCTTTCAGCCATTTTTCGACCGAAGGGAAAACAAATTTGGAAACGTCGCCTCCAAGTGTGGCGATTTCGCGGACGATGGTGCCGGAGATGAATTGGTACTGGTCAGACGGCGTCAGGAACAAGGTTTCCACATCCGACAGCAAATAACGGTTCATGCCAGCCATCTGGAACTCGAATTCGAAATCTGACACGGCGCGCAAGCCGCGCACAATCACGTTGGCGTCATGCTGGCGCACAAAATCCTTAAGCAAGCCGGAAAAACTCTCCACCTGCACATTCGGATAATGGCCGAGTACTTCATTGGCAATCGACAGACGCTCTTCAAGGGAGAAAAACGGCTTCTTGTTCTTGCTGTCGGCAACTCCGACCACCAGCTTGTCGAACAGCCCGGATGCGCGACGCACCAGATCTTCATGACCACGCGTGAGCGGATCAAACGTTCCCGGATAAACTGCAGTGACCATCTTGTTCCCCTTGCACCCAATCAGATCGCGCATTATGCCTGATTTTACATTCGGCACAATTCGCATCAGGCGGAATTGTGCTGCTTTCTCAATAAATGATAGAACACCATTCCCGCTTTATCGGCCCGCAGCAACTCCCATCCGGCCAGCCATGCCGGCAACTCCTCGGGCGACAGCGCAAATTCGGACTCCAGATACAAAAACCCATACTCGCTAAGCAAAGCGCGGCATAGCGGCAGCGTTTTTTCCAACCAGCCCTGGTGATACGGCGGGTCCAGAAAAATCAGGTCGTAACGTGCCGCATCGCCTGCCGCCTTACTCAGCCAGGTTGCTGCATCGCTGCGCAATATCTGCACCTGAAGCGCATCCAGCTTGACCTTGGTGGCCTCCAGCTGGCGCACTGCGGGCGTATTGTGTTCGATCATGGACACTGCCGCCGCACCGCGACTGGCCGCTTCGAAACCGAGCGCGCCGGTGCCGGCAAACAAATCCAGACAGCGCACGCCGCTCCAATTTCCATCAAGCAAGTGCGCAAGCCAATTGAACACCGTCTCGCGCACCCGATCCGGAGTCGGGCGCAGCCCTTCGCTATCCAGCACCGCCAACGGCGTGCGCTTCCAGACGCCGCCAATAATCCTGACTTGCCGGGCCAACGGCGCTTTACCGTTAGTTTTATTGGTGGCTTTATTCGTGGCTTTATTCGTGGCTTTATTCGTGGCTTTATTCGTGGCTTTATTCGTGGCTTTATTCGTGGCTTTATTCGTGACTTTATTGCCGGTTTTATTACTGCTTTGCTTTTTCATTAACTTTTATAAATGGAGGAGCTTTGCACAAATTTTGCAGATTCGATCACGCCTGGCCGCAGACGATACCCGGATAATGGCATCGCGGGCAAGATGATCACAAATTCGAAGCGCATCGCTCTGATAGAATGCCGGGAATTGTACCTCTTGTCCGGCCGCCCGACGCGGGCCACCGTAACACTCTATTTCACCGCCTTCCAGACCAGGCCTCAGATGTTTAGTTTCTTCAAGAAAAAACCAAAAGTCGAACCGACAGCGTTGCCAGAAACGTCAGCGGCCTTGCCCGCTGCACCTTCTGCACCTGCTGCACCTGCAGCGACCGCGCCATTGCCTTGCGCGCCACAGCAGGCAACTGCTGCTACTCAACCGCCGGCCAATATGCAGCCCGCAGCGCCGCATGCTGCGACCGCGAGCATCGCGCCGCAAGAGGCGGTCGAAACGACCGTGGAAATTGTCGCCGCGCCGGTCGCAGCCGAGCAAAAGCGCTCCTGGCTGTCGCGCCTGAAAAGCGGGCTGTCGAAGACCTCATCCAACCTGACCACGCTGTTCGTCGGCGCCAAGATCGACGACGACTTGTATGAGGAGCTGGAATCGGCACTGCTGGTCTCCGACGCTGGCGTCGAGGCCACTCAGTTCCTGCTCAACGTCCTGAAAAAGAAGGTCAAGGAAGAAAAACTGACCGAGGCCACCCAGGTCAAGGCGGCCTTGCGCACCTTACTGATCGATTTATTGAGCCCGCTGCAAAAGCCGCTGGTACTGGATCAGCATCAGCCGCTGGTGATGATGATCGCCGGCGTCAACGGCGCCGGCAAAACCACCACCATCGGCAAGCTGGCCAAGCACTTGCAGGCACACAAGCAATCGGTACTGCTGGCGGCGGGCGACACATTCCGCGCCGCCGCGCGCGAACAGTTGACGATCTGGGGCGAGCGCAACAACGTCACCGTGATCTCCCAGGAATCCGGCGATCCGGCGGCAGTGGCATTTGATGCCGTGCATTCGGCCCAGGCACGCGGTATCAACGTGGTCATGATCGATACTGCCGGCCGTCTGCCGACGCAATTGCACCTGATGGACGAGCTAAAGAAAATCAAGCGTGTGATCGGCAAAGGCATGGCGACGGCGCCGCATGAAGTGCTGCTGGTCATCGATGGCAACACCGGCCAGAACGCGCTGACCCAAGTCAAGGTTTTCGACGATGCGCTCGGCCTGACCGGCCTGGTCATCACCAAGCTCGACGGCACCCCCAAGGGCGGCGTGCTGGCGGCAATTGCCACCAACCGCGTAATCCCGGTATATTTCATCGGCGTGGGCGAACAGATTGAAGATTTACAGCCTTTCGACGCCACTGAATTCGTCGATGCTTTGCTGGCCTGATCTCGATCCAGGCACCCAGAGTGGCCCAACTTTTGGGCCAGGCGTTGCCGATACACCCGAGGAAAATAATCTACCGCGATGATTGCATTCAACCAGGTATCAAAAAAATATGCGCGTGACGTGATCGCGCTGCGCGATATCACGCTGACGGTCAACAAGGGCGACCTGATTTTTCTGGCGGGCCCGTCCGGCGCCGGCAAATCGACTTTGCTCAATCTGATTGCCGCCATCGAGCGCCCCAGCAGCGGCACGCTGACTGTCAGCGGCGCCAACGTCGGCCGACTGAAATCCTCCGGCCTGCCTTACCTGCGACGCAATCTGGGGCTGATCCTGCAACAACAAAAGCTGCTGCAAGACCGCACGGTGCTGGCCAACGTCATGCTGCCGCTGCTGGTGACCGGCGCCACGCGCAGCGAAGCTGAAAAACGCGCGCAAGCGGCGCTCGATAAGGTTGGCCTGCTGGACAAGGCGGCCAGCGATCCGCAGGCGCTGTCGGGCGGCGAACAGCAACGTGTCTCGATTGCACGCGCCATCGTCAATCGCCCACAAATCATTCTGGCCGATGAACCTACCGCCAACCTCGACCGCGACAACGCCAACAAGTTGCTGGATGCACTCAAGTCGTTTCACGCGGTCGGCGTGACCTGCCTGATCTCGACTCATGACGAGCAATTCCTTAACAGTGCCAACCGCGTCGTGTTCCTCGACCAGGGGCAGATTGTCGACCATTGGCAAAATTCGGCGATGCGCTCAAACGGCGGTGCAGCATGAAGATCTGGCTGCGACAACATTGGTTTGCCCTCTCCGACGCCTTCACCCACCTGCTGAAGTCGCCCGGCGGCTTTGCGCTGAATGTGCTGGTAGTAGCGATTGCGCTGGCGCTGCCGTTTGGCGGCCTGACGCTGATGGAAAACGTCCGCCCGATCTCCGAGCAACTCGCGGTGGAGCCGGAGATCAGCATCTTCATGGCGCTTGATACCGCACGCGACAAGGCCACGGCACTGGCCAGGCCGATTGATGCCGTGCTGCACAAACATCACAGCGCCGCCAAGGTTTTGTTCATGCCGCGCGAAGACGCACTGATCAGCCTGAAGAACAAGACCGGCATGGACGATGCGTTGACCACATTGGGCCAGAACCCGCTGCCAGACGCCTACGTGCTGAAGCTGAGCGGCTTTCACGATGCCCCCGATGCCGGCCGCATCGACCTCATAGCCGCCGAGCTCAAAGCACTACCGGGCGTCGATACCGTGCAGGTGGACTCGGAATGGGTCAAGCGTCTGGCCGCCTTGCTGGCGATCCTGCGGCTGGTATTGCTGTTTCTGGCGGCGACGCTGGCGGTCGTGGTGGTAGCCGTGGTGTTCAATACCGTACGCCTGCAGGTGTTGACGCAGCGCGAAGAAATTGCCGTCGCCAAACTGGTTGGTGCCACCGATGCCTTCATCCATCGGCCGTTCTATTACACCGGCGCGCTGCTCGGCCTGTGCGCCGGCGGCCTGGCGCTGGGCGCGGTAGCGCTCGGCATGCAGCCGCTGAACCAGGCGATTGCCGAATTCGCCCGCCTGTATGCGTCGGAATTCCGCCTGCTGCCGCTGAACTGGATCACAACTCTGGCGCTGCTGGCGCTCAGCGCCGGCCTCGGCCTGATCGGCGCAGTGTTATCGGTGCGCCGCCATCTGGCACGCCTGGCCTGATCCGGCCGGACCGATCCATACCAGCCTACACCAGCCCATACCGAAACATACTAAATCATGCGCCACGCCATCTCGCGTTTCATCTATCCATGACAAGCTTGGCGCCATGCTGAGCGGACTGCTATGCGCGCTCGGGGCCGGCCTGATGTGGGGGCTGGTGTTTATTGCGCCGCTGATGCTGCCAGACTACCCCGGCATCATGCTGTCGTTCGGGCGTTACGTCGCTTTCGGCCTGATCGCGCTGGTACCGGCCCTGCTTGACCGCAAACGCGTCACCGTGCTGACCAAGAGCGACTGGCGCGCCGCCCTGAAGCTGTCGCTGATCGGCAACCTGCTTTACTGCGCCGCGCTGGCGACGGCGATCCAGCTGGCCGATGCGCCACTACCAACCATGCTGATCGGCACCTTGCCGGTGGTGATTTCGGTATTTTCCAACTGGTCGCCGGGGCACGCTGCGGAGAGCGTAGCCTGGCGCCGGCTGGCACCGTCGCTGATCATCATCCTGATCGGCATCCTGTGCGTCAACGCCGCCGAACTGGCGCACATGCGCGCCGCCGCCAGCGAAGCGGGCCACACCCGCAGCATGTTCGACTATGTATTGGGCTGCCTGCTCGCGCTCGGCGGCGTGGCCGCGTGGACTTGGTATCCGATCGTTAATGCGCGCTACCTGCGCGCCAATCCGCATATCAGTCCGTCAACCTGGGCTACCGCGCAAGGCCTGGCCACCTTGCCGCTAGCGCTGCTCGGCCTGTTCGGCTACGGCGCCTATCTGAAACTGGCAGGTGGCAGCTATGCATTTCCGTTTGGTCCGCGGCCGCTGCAATTCGTCGGGCTGATGCTGGTCATCGGGCTGTGCGCATCATGGATCGGCATCCTGCTCTGGAACAAGGCCAGCCAGCATTTGCCGACCGCGCTGCTGGCGCAACTGATCGTATTCGAAACCCTGTCGGCGTTGCTGTATGCGTTCATTTTCCGCGGTGCCGCTCCCGGGATGCAGGTGATGGCCGGGATCGCTTTGCTGTGCATCGGCATCGTTTTCGGTGTGCGTACTTTCCAGCATCAGATACCATAGCAACTGTTTCCATTTTTGCAGCCCGCTGCGCTATCTCGTGAAACCAGCATCGCTCCCTCCTGTGAGCCCCCTGTTACTGTGCGCTGCGTTGTTGCTTGGCGCCTGCTCCCCCCAATTCAATTGGCGCGAAGTGCGCAGTGCAGACGCCTCCTACAGTGTGCTGCTGCCGGCCAAACCGTCAACATTTGCACGGCAGATCGATCTCGACGGCATCCGGGTGACAATGAGCATGACCGCCGCCAAGGTTGACGACACGGTATTTGCGGTCGGCAGCGCCACCCTGCCGGATGCCGCCAAGGCGCAAGCCGCGTTAACGGCGATGAAAGCCGCACTGGTAAAAAATATCAAGGGCACCGTCAAAGCGGAGAAAGCCAGCGCCGCCGCCAGTGCGCAGCGATTATCGGGCAGCGTCGATGTCGAAGCGGTTGGCCGCACCCGCGACGGCAGGGCGGAAATCCTGTACGGACATTTTGTCAACCGGGGCGACAAAATCTACCAGGTCATAGTGATGGGGCCGGAAAAAACGGTTTCGCGCGAGAATGCCGACACTTTCATCACTTCCTTCAAGCAGAATTAGTCGCGGATCCGCGTTGTCGTTGCGACCACACGCAGCCAACGCCAGTAACCCCGTTTACCCCTGCACTGTAACCAGCAGTGACAGCAGTGGCAAACAACGCAACAAAGAAGTATTCTGTACACTGTCTTTTTATCAAAACAATATCTTGAGGTTTTATGTTAGTTACTTTCAAATCCAAAGCGTCGGCCGAAGTAATCATGTTCGAACACGACGCCAAGCGTATCCTCGACCTGCTCAATAAAGACGTCAAGATCGGCGTCATCACCGCGGCCGAAGGTGCAGATGCGATCGCCAGGCTGGAAGCCGAGACATCGGAAAGCCGGGCCCACCCAGCCTCCGACAGCGTCCAGCGCGACATCGCTGCCCACCACAACGAAGCCGGCGACGACAGCGGCCACGAGCCGGTACAGACAGTTAATTTCGCCAGCCGCATTCACCCGCTACTGGAAATGCTGCGCGAAGCGCAAAAGCATAACGACGACGTACTCTGGGGCGTCTGATCATGGCCTCTGCTCGTGAGCAGCAGCTTACGACAGACGACGGCATCTCTTTGTTTGTCAGCGACTGGCCGCCGCCTGACGGCACGCCAGTCGCGGGTAGTATCTTGCTGATGCACGGGCTGGGAGAACACGCGGGGCGCTATGCCCATGTGGTGCGTTTTTTCAATCGCTGCGGGCTTGGTGGTACGCGGCTACGATCACCGCGGCCACGGCCGTTCCGGCGGTAAGCGCGGCGGCCTGCCGGACAGCGGCGCCTTATTGCGCGACGCCAAGCTGGTGCTAGATGATCTGGTGCGCCAGCAAGCCCTGGCGTATCCAGAGTTAGCGTCGCCAGCTCCATTGTTGTTTGGCCACAGCATGGGCGGCCTGTACGCGGCACACTTTGCCACGGCGCAGATGTCGCCGCTGCGCGGTTTGATCCTGTCTTCGCCCGGCTTGGCGTTAAGGTTGAGCCTGCTTCAACGTGGCATGCTCAAGCTGATGTCCCTGCTGGCCCGGGCCTGGCTGTGCCGAACGGCCTGTCACCGAATAACCTTTCGCACGACCCGGCAGTCGCTGCCGCATACCGCAACGACCCACTGGTGCACGACAAAATCAGCGCGCGCCTGCTCAACAGCATACTCAAAGCCGGGGAATTTTCACTCGCACATGCGCCGACGCTGGCGATCCCGACCCTGTTGCTGGTGGCCGGCGACGACCGCCTGGTCGATACGCACGGCAGCCAACGCTTTTTTGAAGCCCTGCAGCCCGGCATCGGTGCCTTTTACAGTTACGAAGGCATGTACCACGAACTGTTCAATGAAATTGGCTCGGAACGGGTATTTTCCGATCTGCGACGCTGGTTGCAAACATCATGCACGCTGGGGCCGGTTAATGCCAGGGTCAGTTGCTAGGGCTTGTTGCTAAGGCTTGCTGCCAGGTCAGTGTCAAGCCAAGTCTTGAAAGCACCGCGAGCGCCAGCGCCGGACATGCTGCCGTACACATGGCCCGGCCTGTTCAAGGCCAACTGCAAGATTTACCTCACAGCAAATTCTCGCATGCGCGGCGGTTTTGACAATAAGTGCGATCAAAAGCCGGAGATATTGCGCATAGCCGAGGTTTTTCCGGTCACGCTCACGCCCTATCCCGTTACAATCTCAGCATTCTGACCAACCTGTCGAGCTCAGCCGCCATGACATCGTTCGGCATCACCAATTTTGGCCTGTTTTTGATGGCCGTGCTGCTATTAAACGCCACCCCAGGCCCTGATACCGCGTATATCGTCGGCCGCAGCGTCGCCCAGGGGCCGCGCGCCGGCCTGATGTCGGCGCTTGGGATTACCGTCGGTTGCTGTATCCACGCAACCTTGTCGGCTTTCGGCCTGACCGCGCTGCTGGCCGCTTCGGCCACCGCGTTCATGGCAGTAAAGCTGGCTGGCGGCGCCTATCTGGTCTACCTTGGCATCAGAATGTTATTCAGCAAGCAATCATCATCCGCCGACCATGGCCAGACACTCGACCTGAGGCCACACAAGACAATTTTTGTGCAAGCCTTGATCACCAACGTGCTAAATCCAAAAGTGATTCTTTTCTTCCTGTCATTTTTCCCGCAATTCGTGAATCATGACTCGCCACACAAGATCTTGGCTTTTTTGTTGCTGGGTGCGGTGTTTGCTACCATGTCGCTATGCTGGAACAGCGGCACCGCAATGCTGGCAGGTGCCCTGACCCGGCATGCCAGCAGCAACCCCCACATCAAACAATGGCTGGAACGTACTGTGGGGGTTGCCTTTATCGCACTGGGCATCAAACTGGCGACGACCAGGAATTGACCGGAAATCTTACCAAAGCTGCTTACGCATCATCTACCAGAACCGCTTGTGACTTATTCAACCCTAAAAAAAGACTCTCTCGCCTTTAGCCTGCTGGGCGCCGCCCAAGCCGTCGCCCTGGTGCGTGACGGTGCGGCACTGCCGCAGGCGCTGACCCAGATATTTGCCCACGCGGCGGCGCCAGCGCCGACGCGTGGCGCGATACAGGATATTGCCTATCGCACCATGCGCGGCGTCGGCCGCGCCGAAACGTTATTGAACAACCTCGCCAGCCGCCCGCCGGAACCAACTCTGTTGCATTGCCTGCTGTGCGTCGCGCTGTGCCTGCTGGCCGATGTCGACGATCCGGCCTACGAAAACTTTACGGTGGTCAACCAAGCCGTGACCGCGGTCGATTCCGATCCGCAGATGGCGCATGCTAAGGGCATGGTCAATGCCGTGCTGCGCCGCTTCCTGCGTGAACGCGAAGCATTGTTGGCCAGCGCCGTCAAGACACCGCTTGGCATGTGGAATTATCCGGTATGGTGGATCGATCGCTTGAAGGCGGCTTATCCGCAGCAATGGCAAACCATCCTGACGGCAGGAAATGCAGCGCCGCCGCTGACCTTGCGCGTCAACCGCCGCAAAACCAGTGTTGCCGATTATCTGCAAACCTTGGCCCGACATGACATCGCCGCCAGGCAGATCGGCGTCGATGCAATTCGCCTCGATAACTCACTACCGGTAGCGCAGATCCCCGGGTTCGAAGATGGCTTGTCATCGGTGCAAGATGCCGGTGCGCAACTGGCGGCGCCATTGCTGGACTTGCATGACGGCATGCGCGTGCTGGACGCCTGCGCCGCTCCCGGCGGCAAGACCGGGCACATCCTGGAAATCGCCAATGTCGACCTGACCGCATTGGACAATAATCCGAAACGTTTGCAGCGCATCACCCAAAACCTGCAGCGCTTGCAATTGCAGGCCAAACTGCTGCAAGGAGACGCCAGCACAGGCAGCGCCGGCGGCGGTTGGTGGAACGGCGAGCAGTTCGACCGCATCCTGGCCGACGTGCCGTGCACCGCTTCCGGCATCGTACGCCGTCATCCAGACATTCGCTGGTTACGCCGTAAAACCGATACCGAGCAACTAGCAACACTATCGGCAAAGATTCTGGACAACCTTTGGCAGATGGTGCGCCCGGATGGTAAATTGTTACTGGTAACATGTTCCGTCTGGCCGCAGGAATCGGAAAATCAAGCTGCAACCTTTGCCGCCCGCAATCCGAATGCGCGTCGATTACCGGCGCCAGGGCAGTTGCTGCCTACGGCCGACACCGGGCACGACCACGATGGCTTGTTCTACGCACTGCTCCAGAAGTGCTAAGACCTTGTTTCACAAATAACTTTTACCTTACCTGAAACCAGTGACACAACCATCGCCTCAACTCATCAAATACTGGCTGCTGGCCCTGATGCTGGCATTAGCTTTTGGCCATTCGTCGAGCTTGGCATCGGACGGCGTTGAATTGAGTCAGGCCCATATCGAAGCAGGCGACGATGGCTACCGCATGTCGGCAACTTTTGCGTTCGATCTCAACCGCGGCCTGGAAGAAGTCATCAACCGCGGCGTGTCGCTGTACTTCACCACCGAGGTTGAACTGACGCGGCCGCGCTGGTACTGGTTTGACGAAAAGACAATCACCGCCACACAAACCATCCGCCTGCAATACAACGTCGTGACGCGGCGCTATAACGTTGCCATCAACGGCAGCCTGCAACAGAGCTTCAACACGCTCGACGATGCGCTGGCGCTGATTCGCCGCCCCAATCGCTGGCTGATTGCCGACAAGAGCATGCTCAATAGCGGCGAGGTATATCAAGTCGCGGTGCGCATGGGGCTCGATCTCGGCTTACTGTCAAAGCCGTTCCAGGTCAACGCCCTCAATAACAGCGACTGGCGCTTTTCTTCCGACTGGAAACGCTTCAACTACAAGGCTGAATAACCGTGTCGCGCGCGCTCCGGTATCTGTTGGTAGTTGGCGGTGCTGTCGTTAACATCCTGCTGTTCGTCCTTGCCTCCGCCACCGCCAATTCGGATTTTTTCGACAAGCACTATTCATGGCTGCTGGGCTTGAACGCGCTGATGGCGGTGCTGCTGCTGGGCCTGGTCTGCCTGCTGCTTGGGCGTCTGTATAGCCGCTACAAACGCGGCAAATTCGGTTCGCGCCTGATGGCCAAGCTGGTGCTGATGTTTGCGTTGATCGGCATCCTCCCCGGAGTGATCATCTATCTGGTATCGGTGCAATTTGTATCGCGTTCGATCGAATCCTGGTTCGATGTGCACGTTGAAGCGGCACTACAATCCGGCCTCAATCTCAGCCATGCTGCGCTCGACTCCTCTCTTAGCGATCTGACCTCGAGGGCTCGCACCCTGGCCTCTGAATGGTCCGAGCTGTCCAACTCGGCGCAGGCAACCCAGCTCGGGCGGCTCAGCGACCAAAATCTGGAAGCCTCGATCGTCACCGCCAACGGCCAGGTTATCGCCTCCGTCGGCGGCCATCTGGGCACGCTGATTCCTACCCTGCCGACCACCAGCATGCTGCAGCAGGCACGTCTGCCGCGCGGCTTTGCCGCCATCGAAAGCGATCTCGATAGTCCGACCCCGCGTCGCGCCGCGCAATCGTCGGCTACTCAAGTCAACGATCTGCGGCTGCACGTGGTGGTAGAGATACCTGCACCATTAAAAATCTCGTCGCTACAAAACGAGACGCATTTCCTGCAAATGATCCAGCCGGTTCCGACCTACCTCGCCACCAACGCCGATGCGCTTGGATCGGCCTACAGCGAATATCAGGAACGCTCGCTTGGACGCTCCGGGTTGCGCAAAATTTATCTGGTGACGCTGACGCTGACGCTGCTGCTAGCGGTGTTCGGCGCAATCGCCAGCGCTTTTCTGATCGCCACCGATCTCGCCAAACCACTGCTGCTGCTGGCAGAAGGCACCAAGGCCGTTGCCGAAGGCAATCTGTCGCCGCGACCGATCGTCGCCACCTCGGACGAATTGGGCACGCTGACCCAATCCTTCAATCTGATGACGCGGCAATTGTACGAAGCGCGCGCCTCGGTTGAAAAAAACCGCAATGAACTGGAAAACGCCAAGGCCTATCTGGAATCTGTGCTGGCCAACATGTCCGCTGGCGTGATGGTGCTGGACGGCGACTTCCGGCTAGTCACCAGCAACCAGTCGGTAGCACGCATACTGCAATACGATTTTTCACCACATATAGGACAGCCGCTCAACATCATTGACGGCCTGGGGCATTTCGCTGAAGTCATCACCAATGCGTTCTCGGAACAGAATGCACAGTTCGCGACAGGTAAAATTGGCCCCGAACTGCTGCACTGGCAACAGCAGATAGAAATTCCACGACGGGTCGATAGCGGCGCCAGCAGCGATGCCGACGACATCACGCTACTGGCGCGCGGATCGCGTCTGCCGGTAGAAAATCGCGCCGGCTATGTGGTGGTGTTCGACGATATTTCCAACGTCATCTCCGGCCAGCGCTCAATCGCCTGGGGCGAAGTAGCGCGCCGCCTGGCTCACGAGATCAAGAATCCGTTAACGCCGATACAGTTATCCGCCGAACGCCTGCAGATGAAGCTGGAAGACAAGCTGATGCCTCAGGACGCAGCCATCCTGAAGAAAAGCACCGGCACCATCGTCAATCAGGTAGCCGCCATGAAACGCATGGTCGACGATTTCCGCGACTACGCCAAGACCCCTCCGGCCGTGCTGGCTGAACTTGATTTGAACGTGCTGGTGGCGGAAATTCTGCATCTCTATCTGGCCGGTGACGAGCGCGACATGATCCATGCATCGCTGGCGCAGGATTTGCCGCAAATCATGGGCGATGCCACTCAACTGCGCCAGGTCATTCACAATCTTTTGCAAAATGCCCAAGACGCCGTGATGGACCGCAGCGACGATCCGACCCCGCCTCGCATCGACGTCGTCACCGAGCGTGTCAGCTTCCAAAGTTCTGATGGCCTGTCGCGCACCGCGGTACGTCTGTCAATTACCGATAACGGCTCTGGATTCGCGCCGAAAATTCTGGCGCGAGCGTTCGAACCGTACATCACATCGAAACCGCGCGGTACTGGTCTGGGGCTACCGATGGTGAAAAAAATTATCGACGAACACGGCGGCCGCATCGATCTGCAGAATCGAGGCGACACAAAGGGCGCAAAAATCCTGATTTTGCTGTTAAAGTTAGCCTCGAATCAGGGCTCGTCAATTATTTAATTTGGTTTTGACTCATAACAGCTGCACATTGGGAGGCGACTGAGATAGCATATATTCAGCCCGCGGCAAAAAACCAACAAACATTGCGCGAACGTTGATAAGGCAGCCTGCGACAGGTTCATCGAGGCTACTGCAAATAAGATAACAAGACTATCCGAACAGTTTACATAGTGGGATTTAAGGCAACAGGAAATGGGAAGGCTACCGCATGGCTAACATCCTAGTCGTTGATGACGAAATGGGAATTCGGGAATTGCTCTCGGAAATTTTAGGTGATGAAGGACACGTCGTAACCGCTGCCGAAAATGCGCAACAAGCTCGCGAATTTCGTCAGGGCGGCGTCCCCGATCTGGTGCTGCTCGATATCTGGATGCCAGACACCGATGGCGTAACGTTGCTCAAGGAATGGCAACGCGATGGACTGCTGACCATGCCTGTCATCATGATGTCAGGCCACGCCACCATCGATACGGCAGTGGAAGCAACGCGTATTGGGGCTTTGAATTTTCTGGAAAAACCGATTGCACTGCAAAAATTATTGAAAGCAGTTCAACAAGGCTTGGCACAGGGGCCTAAAGGCGGCCGGATGGCGACGCTGTATCCGCAACCGGTCGCGACCGCCAATGACTTGAATGAAGTCGTCGCGACGGCCGGCATGTATAGCGGCGGCCCGGCCCTATCCGAGCCGACCCACCTGACCACTGCGCCGTCGGTCGCTGCGACATCCGAGAATCTGTTCTCTTCGTCGTTCGGACTACCGCTGCGCGAAGCCCGAGATGCGTTCGAGCGCGTCTATTTCGAGTACCACCTGATCCGAGAAAGCGGCAGCATGACACGCGTGGCGGAGAAAACCGGGTTGGAACGAACTCACCTGTACCGCAAACTAAAACAGCTGGGCGTCGATCCTGGCAAGTTGTCCAAGAAGGGCGGATGACACTGACCACGCTGATTAGTGGCGCGCAAAGCAACATCCGTGAAGCAACTATCCGCGCTGCGATCGAGGCCGACATTGCCGCCCAAGGGTTCCTGCAAACGACAGCACTTATCCTGGAAGGCTTGTCGGACGGCAAGTTTGAGTCCGCCATGCCACCCGGCCTCGACATCAAACGCATCGCCCCCGGCTGTTTTTGCTGCATCGGCAACCTGACTCTGCGCGTTACCCTGAATCGTATCCTGCGCAAAGCGCCGAACCGGCTCTATATTAGTATTGCAGACAGCGCACATCTGCCGCAAATCCGCAGCTTTCTCAGCCGCGCGCCCTACGACACACTGCTTGCACTAACAACCGACCTGAGTTGCACGAGATAGCCAGTTGTCGCTGCGAATGAACGAAATTTCCTCTCCACAGAGCGCAACTTTCGCCGGATTTGCTCGGCTAACAGCCCAGCTATAAACAATCAAAAAAATACTACCAATAGTAAAAACCTATATTTCATACTTAAGAATTTCTATTAGCACTCTATAATAGGGAGTGCTAATATAATCCAGATCAAATGTCTGATCGTTGATCTACCGGCTGCAGCAAGGAGCCGGACAGCAAGGAGAAAGAATGAAAAATCCGTCAGTCAGCACCGCTTTAATGCCAACCGAATCACATGCCTTGGCGCTCGGCTTTTCCGGCACGCTCGGCAACATCGACGCCTATATCTCGGCCGTCAACCGGTTGCCGATGTTGACACACGATGAAGAAATTTCCCTCGCAAAACAACTACGCGACAAAAACGATCTCGGCGCCGCCCAGAAACTGGTGCTCTCGCATCTGCGCCTGGTGGTATCCATCGCGCGCGGGTATCTGGGCTACGGCTTGCCGCATGCCGACCTGATCCAGGAAGGCAATATCGGCCTGATGAAAGCAGTCAAGCGCTTCGATCCGGACCAGGGTGTCCGACTGGTGTCATACGCGATGCACTGGATCAAGGCAGAGATGCACGAATACATCCTGAAGAACTGGCGTCTGGTGAAAGTGGCCACCACCAAGGCGCAGCGTAAGCTGTTCTTCAATCTTCGCAGCCACAAGGAAGGTCTGGACGCGATGACGCCAACCCAGGTGGAGGCGCTAGCGAAGACGCTCAACGTCAAGCGCGAAGAAGTCGTCGAGATGGAAACCCGCCTGACCGGCCGCGACATCGCTCTGGATGCCCCGACCGACGACGATGACGACAAGTTCGCACCGATTGCCTACCTGTCGTCGGAACTGCAGGAACCAACCAAGGTGCTGGAAGCGCAGCAATACGACCGCATGCAGTCGGAAGGTCTGGAGTCGGCGCTGAGCAAGCTGGATGACCGCTCGCGCCGTATCGTCGAGGCACGCTGGCTGGCCAACGATGACGGCTCCGGCGCCACCTTACACGAACTGGCCGATGAGTTCGGCGTCTCCGCCGAGCGCATCCGCCAAATCGAAGCGGTTGCCCTGAAGAAAATGAAAGGATCGCTGGCAGCATTTACCTGACCGTTCTGGCGCCATGTTGGAGCAACAAAAATAAAGGCAGCCGAGGCTGCCTTTATTCATTGCGCGTTGTTCGTTGTTTATGATTCATAGCGGCCGGCAATACAACTGGGCAAGCTCGGCAATCCATCCCGGTACGTCACGATAGTAGCAATTTCAAGTCATGCGCAATCGGATCCGGCCCTTGCCCGTGCCTGATGAACAGACGGATGTGACCTTCGGGATCGAACACATAGCTGCCTGCGGTATGGTCCATGCTGTAACTGCCGGGCGTCTTGCCTGGTACTTTTTGATAGAACACGCGAAATTCCTTGGCCACCTTTTCAGTTGCTGCCTGATCGCCATACAGGCCGACGAAACTCGGATCGAAAGCCGGTACATACTTGGACAACAACTCCTGCGTATCGCGCTGCGGATCGACCGTCACGAACAGAACTTGCACCTTGCTCGCCAACAGCCCCAGTTCCTTCATCACGTTCGCCATCTCGGCCATGGTGGTCGGGCAAACGTCTGGACATTGGGTGTAGCCGAAAAACACCACGACTGCCTTGCCCTTGTAATCGGCCAGCGTACGCGGCTTGCCGGTATGGTCGATGAGTGCAAAATCGCGGGCGTAGCCAAGGCCGGTGACATCCGTATTGATAAACTCGCTCTTGGCTGGAGAGAGCGTCATTTCCTGGCTGCCAGCGCCTGACTTGTCGCCGCAAGCGACCAAAGACAAGGCCAGCAGCAAGCCCGCTAGAACGCAGATGACTGGTTTGACTCGCTTCATGTCAGCTTTCAGAACTTGAGATAGTGGTCGATCAGCAACGCGGTAAACAGCAGCGACAGGTAGATGATCGAATAAGCAAACGTCTTACGCGCAATCAGATCGGTGTAGTGGCGGTAAATCTGCCATGCGTACCACAAGAAAATGATGCCAAGAACTGCCGCGCTGGCGAGGTAGATCAGGCCGCTCATGCCGACTGCGAACGGCAGCATGGTCGTGGTTACCAGCGCAATCGTGTAAAGCCAGACCTGAAACTGGGTAAATGCCATACCGTGCGTAATCGGCAGCATCGGCAAGCCGGACTTTGCGTAATCGTCGCGACGATACATGGCTAGCGCCCAGAAGTGCGGCGGGGTCCAGACAAAAATGATCAGCACCAGAATCCAGGCTTGCATCGGCACATCGTTGGCGACCGCAGCCCAGCCGAGAGCCGGCGGCATGGCACCGGCGAGGCCGCCGATGACAATATTCTGCGGTGTCGCCGGTTTCAGGATGATCGTATAAATGATGGCATAGCCGACAAAGGTGGCGAAGGTCAGCCACATGGTCAGCGGATTGACGAAGTTGTACAGCACCCACATGCCGAGACCGCCTATCACGCCAGAAAAGACCAGGGTCTGACTGACGGTAATTTCGCCACGCGCCATCGGCCGCCTTGCAGTACGCGCCATACGCGAATCGATTTCGCGCTCGACCAGGCAATTGACGGCAAATGCGGCGCCGGCCAGCAGCCAGATGCCGATCGTGGCAGACACCACGCGTTGCCAATTGGGCAATTCCGGCGTGGACAGGAACATGCCGATCACCGCGCAAAACACCGCAAGCTGGGTTACTCGCGGCTTGGTCAGAGCCCAATACTGGGCCATTCGATTCGGAGGGGCGGTCAAAGCGGTCATAGGTGCGGGTTGAGGCGATCAGCAATTACTGGTTGGCTTGCCGCTGCCGGGGCCAAGCGTGATCCCTGGGCAAGTCTAGCCTTGTAGTTTAACATGACCAGCAATACCAGCAGCAGCGCCGCGCCGCCATTGTGGACCACCGCTATCGCCAATGGCCAGTTAAAGTAAATCGTCGCCAGGCCGGTCGCGAACTGCAAGCCAATCACAATGAATAACCAGCGCCCTATATTCTGCAAGCCGACCGTGCGTCGGGCTTTTGATGCCAGCCAGACGATGAAAGCTAACACGACGAAGGCAAAACTGCGATGCGTCCAATGAATTGCCGTCAGCGCCTGCAAGCTCAGGAAATCGCCGTCGGCCGTGAGACCCAGATGCCGCCATAGTGTGAAGCCGTTGGAGAAATCCATCTGCGGCACGATTGCACCGTGACACAACGGAAAATCAGTACACGCGAGAGCCGCATAGTTGGTGCTCACCCAGCCACCCAGCGCGATCTGCATCACCAGCAGCGCCAAGCCGATCATGGCTGGCTTAACCAGCCTGGCAGCGGCTGCGGCTACCGGCACGTGGTCGTTCTGACGGGCGCCAAGCCAGGTCATAGTCGCCAGCAAACTCAGGCCGAGCAGCAGATGGATGGCGACAATCACGGGCTGCAATTTCTGCGTCACGGTCCAGGCGCCGAAAGCGCCTTGCACGCAGACTAATAAAAATAGAAACGTTGGCAGCCACGGTGAATACCTCGCTCTCAAACCCGCGTCATTCGCGCGCGAGGGTGCATCCGGGTTGCTGCGAAGTTGGGATTGCTGCGTGCGCGGGAATGACGGGGTCGCCAATGACGGGGTCGCCACTGTCCCAGCCGGATTACGCCGGGTTCGCTTGAACCAGTTAATCCAGGCAATCGCCATCAAGGCAATGATCAGCACCCCTACCCCCATCGCAAAATAACGATGGGTCATTTCGATCCAGGCCTTCATCACAGTGACCGGGCCGGTCGGCATGGCCTCCTGCGCAGCGCTGATATGCGCGTGCGCCTGCAGCGGATTGGAGTGGCCATAACATCCCGGCCAGTCGGGGCAGCCGAGACCTGAATCGGTCAACCGGATGAACGCACCGAACATGATCAGATCGAAAGTCAGGAACAACGTCACCCAGACCAGCTTGCGGTATTTGTTGGTGTCGCTGGAAACCCAGACCACGCAGAGCGCCATCACGGCAACCAGCACGCCCATACTGCCCAATTGAATTAACATCGGTGTAGTCATGGTTGCCTCATCCAATGGCCGAAGCGCGCAGCAGCCTGGACAAATCTTTCTTGACCAGATTGGGATCTGCGTGCTTGGGGAAACGCATCATGAGGTTGCCGCGCGGGTCGATCAGGTAGATGTGATCGGCGGCGGTGGTGCCGGCTTCGGTCGGCAGCCAGGCCTTTAGCAGCGCCGGCTTGACGCGGAGCAGCCGGGTGCCGTCATATTCGCGCATCACGATGGTTTGCAACGGCTGCTCGTCGGTGATCAGCCAGACCCGTTCGATGCGCTCCATTTCCTTGCCCTGCATCAGCCGCAGTTGGCGCATATCGAGTAATTTTTCCTGACACGCCTTCTCGCAATCGCTGCCGTCGACCTGCACCATCAGCCATTTGCCCTTGTAGGCATCGAGCGTGAGCGGTGTGCCGTCGAGCGCAGTGCTGCCGAGATCGGGAATCGGATAACTGCGCGGGTCAATCAGCGCGCCGTAGTTGGTGCGGCTTTGCGGCTTGATCACGTAATAGGTGAAATAGGAGGCGATCAACGGCGCCGCACATACCGCGATGACGGCGAACAGCTTCCAGCGGCCGGCGCGACGCCGCTGACTGGCGGCCGCAGCGCCGTTGCTCGCCGTGCTGTCAGTAGAACTAAGGGCGGGCTGATTGGTTGCTATTTTTTGTTCCACTTCTGAATCCTGTCACAACAAAAAAATAAGGGCCATTGCTGCCAGCGCGTACCACTGAAATGCGTAGCCGCGATGTCTTTCGATGCCGAGCGAAGGTTTGGGCCAGTCGCGCAACAGATGATCTTCCGCGTTACTGGTCTGCTCGATGACAAAAGGCTGCAGCTTGAGCTTGCTGGCGGCAGCGAGTTCGGTGATGCCGAGATTCTGCAGAATGGCGCCAGGCCGCAACGGCGCCGGGTCGCCCAACTGCAGGACATGGCCAAAATTACGTCGGACCAGACCTTCCAGCTGTATCGTCCCGGACGGCGTCAGATACGGCGACAACCTGCTGCGGTCAGACGGATCGCGCGGCAACCAGCCGCGCGCCACCAAGACAGCATCTTCCGATTCCGCTATTTTAAATGGCATCACGACATAGTACCCGGCGACGCCATTCAACGGCCGGTTATCGAGATAGACCGGCCAGGCAGAAATAAATTTACCGCGCGCGGCAAGATGCCGATATTCAAGATCATCTACCTGCAGCGGCGACGACGCGTGCAACGCCTGGTTGAAATCCAGCATTGGCTCAGATTGCATTTTTTGCAATTTTATTTCAATCAGCTGCTTCTGATCGCCTCGCCTGGTTTGCCATTGCGCCAGCGAGATGCCGAGCGAAACCAGCATCACGGTGGCGATGCATGGAATCAGGCGAAAACGGAATCTGCATCCGAATCTCCTCCGCAACCTCAATCTGATTGGCATTACAATACAACCTCACCTAGTTAGCGCTCATGCCGGCCATAAAATGAAAATCGTCGTCGCCGTCGCATTCTTCCTGATCATTGGCAGCCTGTTTTCAGCACTGCTGTTCCTGATGCGCGACAAGGGCAAGAGCAACCACACAGTACAGGCACTGACCATGCGCGTCGGCTTTTCAGTAGCCTTGTTCATCCTGTTGCTGGTCCTGCATAAACTGGGATATATCCAGCCGACCGGGCTGCACTGATAGCCAAGCTGGCGCAGTACGCTACTCACTGGTTGCAGTAAAAAAGGCCGCACCGAAGTGCGGCCTTTTTTACTGCGCGAAAATCCGCTCTCGTCACTACAGCCAATACACGACGACGTACAGAGCGAGCCAGACAACGTCGACAAAGTGCCAGTACCAGGCGGCGCCTTCAAACGCGAAATGGTGGTCCGGCGTGAAATGCCCCTTCAGCACGCGGTACAACACCACCGACAACATGATGGCACCTATGGTCACATGGAAACCGTGAAAGCCAGTCAACAGGAAGAAGGTCGAGCCGTACACACCGGAAGTCAATTTCAGGTTGAAATCAGTGTACGCCTCAATGTATTCAGCGGCCTGGAAACCCATGAAAGTTGCGCCTAGCACAATGGTTGCAAACAGCCAGAATGCGGTCTTGGCGCGCTGGCCGGCACGCAGCGCGTGGTGCGAAATCGTCAGGGTAACGCCGGACGCCAGCAGCAACACCGTGTTGATGGTTGGAATCGGGAACGGGCCCATCGTGTTGAATGGCTCCACCGTGCCTGCCGGACCGGCATTGCCCCAATGGGCGGAAAAATCAGGCCAGAGGATCTTGTTATCGAGATCACCCAACCATGGCACGGAGATGCTGCGCGCATAAAATAAGGCACCGAAAAATGCGGCGAAAAACATGACTTCGGAGAATATGAACCAGCTCATGCTCCAGCGGTACGAGGTATCGATGCGGCTGCCGTAGAGGCCGCCTTCCGATTCGCGGATGGCATCGCCGAACCATTTGTAGAGCACCGTCAGAAATGACAAGATGCCGAGCACGCATAGTTCCGGGCCCCACACCAGGCTGTTGACCGAGGCCGCAGCACCAGCCATCGTCGCCAACAGCGAAACGCCTCCGAGTACTGGCCATCTGGACGGGCCGGGGACGAAATAGTAAGGTGCATTGCCTTGTTGAGAACTCATATCCATCTCCCGATACAATTTTTAGATACCACTTTAATTGATCACTACATTCTGTGTTGCGCGTTAACTGGCGACCACCAGCTTCACTATCGTGATCAGAACCGCAATAAAAATCAAGGCGCTGAGTAGCCCGGCGATGATAACGTGCACTGGGTTCAGCCCCGCAGCATCGCTTTCATAATCCTTCTTTTTGCGCACGCCGAAAAATGACCAGAATACTGCTTTCATGGCGGCGCCGAATGACGCTTTACGGCGACTTGCATCCTTCAAATCCGACATGAGACTCCTCTGCCTGGCACAACCAGATTAACCTGCGGGCTTGTCCGGCTGACCTGCAATTTCAAAAAACGTGTAGGACAGCGTAATCAGTTTTACATCTTTAGGTAGCGCCGGATCGATATAAAACACCACCGGCATTTCCTTGGCCTGGTGCGGGCCCAAGGTCTGCTGGGTGAAACAAAAACATTCGACTTTCTTGAAAAACGCCGCCGCCTGCATCGGCGCATAGCTTGGGATCGCTTGCGCATCCATCTTGCGCGCCTGCCTGTTCACCACTTCATACACTACTGTGGTCATCTCACCCGGATGAACCTGCACGCTGCTGACGGTTGGCCGGAAGCGCCATGGGCCTTGCGAATTGGCGTCGAACTCCACTGTAATGGTGCGGCTCTTGTCGACCTGCGTATTGGTCGGCGCTGCCACCGTGCCATCCTTGGGCGTGAGGTAATTGACGCCGGTGATTTCGCAGATCTTCTTGTACACCGGCACCAGGCCGTAACCAAAACCGAACATCATGACGGCAATCACCATCAGCTTGCCCAGCATCTGCCAATTCAATTTTCTTGAATACGCCTTGACGCCATCCCGATCGTTATCCGCTGGCGTGTTCATCTATCTAAACCACAACATCTTGACGAAGATCGCAATGAAGAAACCCAAGGCCAGCAAGCCTACCAGCACGCCGGTACGCAGGTTATTCGGTTTTTTCTGCTGACTCATGATGGCTACCCATGCGGAATTGGCCAGCGGCGGCAGTTGCCGCCGCTTCCATTATTTAAAGACTGGCGGTGTTTCGAATGTGTGGAAAGGCGCCGGACTAGGAACTGTCCACTCCAACCCTTCAGCACCTTCCCATGGCTTGTCGGCTGCTTTCTTGCCGCCCTTGATCAATGGAATCACCACGAAGAACAGGAAGTAGACCTGCGTCAGGCCAAAGCCAAAGGCGCCGATCGATGCCACCATGTTGAAATCGGTGAACTGCGCCGGGTAATCGGCATAGCGGCGCGGCATGCCGGCCAGGCCGAGGAAGTGCATCGGGAAGAAAGTGACGTTGAACCAGATCAGCGAATTCCAGAAGTGAATCTTGCCACGGGTTTCGTTGTACATGAAACCGGTCCATTTCGGCCCCCAGTAGTAATACCCGGCAAACAATGCGAACAACGAACCGGCCACCAGCACGTAGTGGAAGTGCGCCACCACGTAGTAGGTGTCCTGCATCTGGATGTCGATTGGCGTCACTGCCAGGATCAGGCCGGTGAAACCGCCCATGGTGAAAACGAAGATGAAGCCGATGGCGAACAGCATCGGCGTTTCAAAAGTCATCGACCCGCGCCACATGGTGGCGATCCAGTTGAAGATTTTGACGCCGGTCGGCACCGCGATCAGCATGGTTGCGTACACGAAGAACAACTGCGCTGTCACCGGCATGCCGGTGGTGAACATGTGATGCGCCCAGACGATGAACGAGAGAATTGCAATCGATGCGGTGGCGTAGACCATCGATGCGTAGCCGAACAATTGCTTGCGGGCGAAGGCCGGGATGATCTGCGAGACGATGCCA
>NZ_JBIIVN010000011.1:0-28204 GCF_044339385.1 Collimonas sp.
TCCGCCAGCTTGACCAACTCAGGATCGGGCTTGGCCCGTTTGGTGCGTTTTACGTAGGTCATTTTTTCCTCTATGGTGGCAGTGTGCTGCCAAATGACCGTTTACACAAAACTAATTACACCCTCGGCGGATTGATCAGACTCAGGCAGTTTCTCGGGGGGCTTTACCAGCGAATTATTTTTCCGGGATTCATGATGTTCTTTGGATCGAACGCATGCTTCAGTGCGCGCATTGTCGCAATCGCCTCATCACCGTGTTCCTCGATCAGGAAATCGATCTTGTGCAACCCGACCCCATGTTCACCGGTGCACGTGCCGTCCATCGCAATAGCACGGCTGACCATGCGCGCATTGACGCCTTCGGCGCGGGCGATGTCGGCCTCACTATTTGGATCGACCAGCATCTGTGTATGGAAATTGCCATCGCCGACATGGCCGATGATCGAGTACACCAGACCGTTCGCTTCGCAATCGGCCTTGGTGTCGAGGATGCATTCGGCCAGCCGCGAAATCGGCACGCAGCAGTCAGTGGAAATGGCACGGCTGCCCGGGCGCAGTTGCAGCAAAGCGAAATACGCATCGTGACGCGCCGCCCACAGACGCGAGCGATCTTCCGGCCGGGTCGCCCATTCAAAACCGGTAGCGCGATGCTCGGCCACCACTTCCTGCACAGTTTGCGCCTGCTCCTTAACACCATGCTCGCTGCCATGGAATTCAAACAGCAACAGCGGTTGCTCCGGCAGCGTCAGCTTGGAATGGGCATTGATCGCGCGCACGCCGTTCTCATCAAGTAACTCAACCCCGGCGACTGGCACGCCAAGCTGAATCGTCTGGATCAAGGCGTTGACTGCGTCGCCAATCGTCTGGAACGAACAGACTGCAGCAGAAATCGCTTCCGGTTGCGCATAAAGCTTGACCGTGACTTCGGTAATGATGCCGAGCGTACCTTCGCTGCCGACAAAGATGCGGGTCAGATCGTAGCCCGCCGAGGATTTCCTGGCGCGCGTGCCGGTCTTGATAATGCGCCCATCGGCGGTCGCCACGGTCAGCGCCAGCGTGTTCTCGCGCATGCTGCCGTAGCGCACCGCATTGGTGCCCGAAGCGCGGGTGGCGGCCATGCCGCCGATCGAGGCATCGGCGCCGGGGTCGATCGGGAAGAACAGGCCGCTATCCTTGATCTCGTGATTCAGTTGTTTGCGGGTGACGCCGGTCTGTACCGTCGCCGTCAAGTCTTCGGCATGGATTGCCAGCATCCGGTTCATGCGCGACAAGTCGACCGAAATACCGCCGTGCAGCGCCAGCACATGGCCTTCCAGTGACGTACCGCTGCCAAACGGAATGAGCGGCACCTGGTATTCGTTACATAGCCTGACCAGCGCAACTACGTCTTCCGTCGATTCAGCAAACACGACCGCATCGGGCGGCATCGGATCGTAAGACGACGCATCGCGTCCGTGATGCTCGCGCATCGCCGATATGGTGGAGAGGCGCTCGCCAAACAATTCGCCAAGCCTCACCAGCATGGCCGGCGGCAGCGGCAACCTGACGTTGGCCCCCTCAGTCATTCGATTCATCAACATCTCCTTTTCTCGGATTTTACTCCGCAGCGCCGACTGATGCGGGACTCTCTCAAGTTGCGATGGCCAATTCATTACTGTGTAACAAAGCTATCCTAAGCTATCGCGCTTTTGGACCATCACAGAAAGCAGGAATCACAATGCATGATTTGTTGCCCCCGTCTCCCTACCACCCGAACCGGCCGCTCAAGGCCATCGCATTGGCCGTCGCCACCGCATGCAGCCTGACCGCTTGCGGTGGATCTGACAATAACGTATCGGCCGCACCAGTCACCCCGCCGCAAAATACAGCCAAGACAGAAGGCGTCGTCATCGGCAGCTATTTCCGCAACGCCAAGGTCTGCTTCGATGCCAATGCAAACGGCCGCTGCGACGACAATGAAGTCAGCGCCCGTACCGATAACAACGGTCGTTTCTCTCTGGCCGGTGCGGCTGCTGCGGTGGTTGCTGAAATCGGTACCGACGCCATCGAGTTCGAACCGGATACCAACACCAGCAAGCCGGTATCGGGCAAGATCGTGTTGCTGGCCCCGAAGGAAGCGCCAGGCATTGTGAGTTTCCACTCGACCGCTGTGGTCGCCAAAATGGATACCAACCCGAACTTCAGCGACGCCACAAAGAAGGTCGCCACCTCGATCGGGGTACCCTCGAACAAGCTGCTGGCAGACTTCAACAAAGAATCCGATGCAGTCGTGAAAGCCGCGCTGAAGTCGTCCTCGGACGAAGGCCTGCCGCGTATTCGCAGCGCCATCGCCAATAAAGTAGAGGGTGAAGACGACCGCAAACTGCTGTCGAATGCCGCCCTGACCGCGCGTTACTACCAGACCAAAGCGCCTTATAGCCCGCAACAAGACGCCGCCGGCTATGAAGCCCCACCAGCCGGCTATGCGCCGGTATATACCCAACTCGTGGCGCGCCATGGCTCGCGTGGCCTGTCCAGCATGAAATACGACATGGCTGTCTATAACATGTGGAAGAAGGCGCAAGAAGACGGCGCGCTGACCGCATTGGGCGCCAAGCTGGGGCCGGACGTACTGAAGATCATGAAAGCCAACTTCCTGCTCGGCTACGGTGTGCCCGGCATTTCCAAGCCTGGCTACGGCAACGAGACCCAGGTCGGCATCAACGAGCATAAGCAACTGGCGGCACGCATGCTGCTGCGCCAGCCGGCATTCTGGAAACAAATCGGCGAAACGGCTAGCACCGCGCCGCGCAAAATCGTCAGCGTGACATCGGGCGTGGATCGCGCGGTCGATAGCGGTACGTTCTTTGTGGAGTCGCTGAAGACAGCGCAGCCTGCGCTGGCACCGCTGATCACCTATCCGGCAGCGGCGGGACCCTTCCCCGACAATGCCCCCGCAGTATCGCAACCGAACGGCACTAACCGTTTCCTGCTGTACTTCCACAAGCTGGACAAGACTACCGATCTGGTCACCAACACAACCAATCCTTTGTATCGTACCTACCAGGCCAGTCAGGAGTACCAGGCGTTCAAGAACGATCAAGACCTGGCAGACAAGCAAAGCGGCCTGTTCAAGACACCTGAAGCCAAAGCAGCCGGCCGCGCCGTGCTGGAACGCCTGTTCACCAAGGCCTTCATCGACAAGATCGAAAACGGTAGCTACAAATTCTCCAATGCTGGCAGCAGCACCTTCAGCAGCGACGACGGTGGCTTCACCTCTACCCTGACCGGCGACGGCAAAACCAAAATTGAATCGCTGGCGGATGCAGGTTCGATGATGTATGAGCTGTACGTTATCTCACCGGCCATGCGCGCCGAAGCCAATGTCGACTTCAGCGCCTACATGCCGCTGGATCAGGCCAAGCAATTCGCCTCCCTGAACGACGCTTCCGATTTCTACGACAAGGGACCCGGCATGACAGAGAAGGGCGACATCACCTACAAGATGTCGCAAATCCTGGTCGACGACCTGTTCGCAGAAGTCGACGCCATCAACAAGGGCGACCTGTCGCATGCAGCCAAACTGCGCTTCACGCACGCGGAGATCATCATTCCACTGGCTTCTCGCCTGGGCCTGAAGAATGTATTTCAACAGTTGCCGAAGGCCTTGACCTACAGCTACCAAAACAATCCATGGCGCGGTGAATACGTCTCGCCAATGGCGGCCAATCTGCAGTGGGATGTATTCAAAAATGCGTCGGGCAACCTGATCGTGAAGATGCTTTACAACGAAAAGGAAACCGACTTCATGGCGGCTTGCGACAATGCGAAGATCTCCAGCAGCAGCCATTTCTACGACTATGCCAAGCTCAAGGCTTGCTATGGTTATGCTGCATTGAACTAATCATTCTTTCTTCGCTCCTTCTGCGCGGATGCCTATTGCTACAATAGCGTCATCCGCGTTTCCTGCATGTTATGAAGCCGGCGTTTGCCGGCTTTTTTCATTTCTACTCATTTCCACTTCATGCCGCCCTTCGGCCCTCACCAGTCAGACACAATCATGGGTAACAGACTTTCAAAAATCACAACACGTACCGGCGACGACGGCAGCACCGGCCTTGGTGATGGCAGCCGCACGGACAAAGACGGCGCACGTATCCAGGCCATCGGCGATGTCGACGAACTCAATTCGCAACTGGGATTGTTGTTGTGCGAAAACCTGGATATCGGATTGCGTGAGGCATTGGTATCGATACAACACGATTTGTTTGATCTCGGCGGCGAATTATGTATTCCCGGCTATGCGTTGCTGACGGAGGCAAAAGTCGAACGTCTTGACCGCTGGCTGGAAAAATATAACGCGGCGCTGCCACCATTAAAGGATTTTATTCTGCCGGGCGGCAACCGTGCCGCCGCGCTGGCGCATGTCTGCCGCACCGTCTGTCGACGCGCTGAGCGCAGCATTGTCAGTCTGGGACGGGACGAAATGGTGAGTCAGTCGTTGCGGCAGTACGTCAATCGGCTGTCAGATTTATTGTTCGTACTGTCGCGCGTGCTGAACCGCGCGGATGGCGGGAGCGATGTGCTGTGGCAACAGGGCGACGCCTCCGAACAATGAAAACAGGCCGGCTGTGCGGCGCTTGAGGTGCCACATCAGCCGGCCCGCGACGCCAGCAGAGGCCGGCGTTTGCTATGCTTATTTGCTACGCTTATCGTGCTCGATCAGTGCATACGCCGAATGGTTATGGATCGATTCGAAGTTCTCGGCTTCCAGCACATAAGCCAGTACGCGCGGCTCGTTGTTCAAGACCACCGCCACATCGCGCACCAGATCTTCGACAAATTTCGGATTTTCATAAGCACGCTCGGTCACATATTTCTCATCCGGACGCTTCAGCAAACCAAACAGTTCGCAGGACGCCTGCGCCTCAATACTGGCGATCAATTCATCCACCAGGATCTCGCCATCCAGCACAGCATTGACGGTAATATGCGAACGCTGGTTATGCGCACCATAGGCGGAAATCTGCTTCGAGCACGGGCACAGGCCGGTCACCGGCACCAATATTTTGATCGTCACTTCCAGCGCGCCTTGGTTGATCTCGCCGCTGAGGCCGACCTCGTAATCCATCAAACTCTGCACCCCGGACACTGGCGCGGTCTTATTGATGAAATAGGGAAACGTCAGTTCAATGCGCCCGCGCTCGGCGTCCAGCAATCTCACCATCTGGCGTAGCGGTTCGCCGAAGGAGGCGATGTCGAGCGGGCCTTGCTACCCTCCAGCAGCGCGATGAAACGCGACATGTGCGTGCCCTTCTGCTGCTCCGGCAGGCGCACGTACATGTTCCAGCTGCCGATGGTCGGCTGCGCCTTGCCGGCGCTGCGAACCGTCACCGGGTAGCGCACGCCTTTGACGCCGACACGCTGAATCGCGATGTGGCGCGTATCGACGCTGCTTTGCACGTCTGGAATCGTCAGGTCGTTGTCGCGAGTATTCATGAAATGCTGAGCCTTAGAATAGAAGAACGCAGGGTCGGCACATCCTGCCCACGCGGCCGCCAATTGGCGGCCGCCGCGTGCGCATCGCATGCCCACCCTGTTTGATTGATTTTGCGTCTATTAATTTTGGTTGACGACCAGGCGCGGCTGATCTTTGCCAAAGCGCTGACGTATCGAGGCGGCGATACCTCCGGCATTCAAGCCGCACTGCGCCAACAGCTGGCTGGCATCGCCATGATCGATAAATTTGTCCGGCAAGCCGAGATTCAAGAGCGGCTTGACGCATCCGGCTGCTGCCAGCGCTTCCGCCACAGCGGCACCGGCGCCGCCCATGATGGCCCCTTCTTCGACGGTGACTAACGCATCGTGCGTCTTTGCCAACGCCAGCACCAAATCGACATCGAGCGGCTTGATGAAACGCATGTTGACCACCGTAGCGTCGAGCGACTCGCCCGCGGCAATACTTGGCGCCAGCATCGAACCGAACGCCAGGATCGCAACGCTATTGCCGCGACGTTTGATTTCACCCTTGCCAAGCGGCAGGATGGTCAGCGCCGGATCGATAGCCGCCCCGGCCCCGCCGCCCCGCGGGTAACGCACGGCGGCGGGGCCGTTGTACTGATAAGCGGTGCTCAGCATCTGCCGGCATTCGTTCTCGTCGGAAGCTGCCATCACCACCATGTTGGGGATGCAACGCAGGTACCCCATGTCGTAATTGCCGGCATGGGTGGCACCATCGGCGCCAACCAGGCCGGAACGATCGAGCGCAAAGGTCACGTCCAGATTTTGCAGCGCCACGTCATGAATCAATTGATCGTAGGCGCGCTGCAGGAAGGTCGAATAAATCGCCACCACCGGTTTCAGGCCTTCGCAAGCCAGACCGGCGGCGAAGGTTACTGCATGCTGCTCGGCGATGCCGACGTCGTAGAAGCGCTGCGGAAAACGCTTGGCGAACGTATCCAGGCCGGAGCCGCTGGACATCGCCGGGGTGATGCCGATCAGCTTATCGTCCTTTGCCGCCATATCGCACAGCCAGTCGCCAAATACCTGGGTGTAAGTCATCTTGCTGGCAGGGGCCGGTTTGATACCCTCCGCCGGATTGAACTTGCCCGGGCCGTGATACAGCACCGGATCGGCTTCCGCCAGCTTGTAGCCCTGACCCTTCTTGGTTACCACGTGCAGGAATTGCGGGCCTTTCAGGTTTTTCAGGTTTTGCAGCGTCGGGATCAGCGATTCCAGATCATGGCCGTCAATCGGTCCGATGTAATTGAAACCGAATTCTTCAAACATGGTAGCGGGCACCACCATACCTTTGGCGTGTTCTTCAAAGCGCTTGGCCAGTTGCCGCATCGGCGCCGGCAGGATCGATTTGCCGACATTCTTGGCCTGCGCATAGAACTGTCCCGACATCAAACGCGCCAGATAGCGGTTCAGCGCGCCCACCGGCGGCGAGATCGACATGTCGTTGTCGTTGAGGATCACCAGCATGTTGATGTCGTCATAGACGCCGGCATTGTTCATGGCTTCGAACACCATGCCTGCGGTCATGGCGCCATCGCCGATCACGGCAATCGCGTGGCGTCCGCTCTCACCCTTGGTCTTGGCGGCCAGGGCCATACCGAGCACCGCCGAGATCGAGGTCGACGAATGGGCGGTGCCAAAAGTGTCGTATTCGCTTTCGCTGCGGCGCGGAAAACCGGAAATACCGTCGAGCTGACGCAGGGTGTGCATGCGGTCGCGGCGGCCGGTCAGTATCTTGTGCGGATAGGTTTGATGGCCGACGTCCCAGACGATACGGTCTTCCGGCGTGTTAAAAACGTAATGCAGCGCAATCGTCAGCTCCACCGTGCCCAGATTGGACGAAAGATGGCCACCGGTCTGCGATACGGATTCGATGACGAATTCGCGCAGTTCATCGGCTAGCGGTTTGAGTTGCGCCCGCGTCAGTTTTCGTAAATCTGCCGGGCTGTCTATTGTGTTGAGAATTTCCATATGCCCTACTAAGCCTTCCGCTGCACGATCAAATCCGCCAGCTCGCGCAAGCGTCGTGCGTTGCCCCCAAAGATCGCAAGCGCCTGATGGGAGTCGTTGCGTAATTTTTCCGCCAATGCTTGCGATTCCGGCAATCCCAGAATCGAAACGTAAGTCGGCTTGTTGTCGGCGGCGTCCTTGCCAGCGGTTTTACCCAGCGTAGCAGAATCTGCGGTCGCATCAAGGATATCGTCGACAACCTGAAACGCCAGGCCAATCGCAGTGCCATAGGCCTCCAAGGCGGCACTCTCAGCTTGCGACAAGCGCTTGCCGCTCCAGGCGCCAAGCAATACCGACGCGCGCAGCAAGGCGCCGGTTTTCAATTTGTGCATCTGCTCCAAGTCTGCCAGCGCCAGATTGAGGCCGACGCTGGCCAGGTCAATCGCTTGTCCGCCGCACATGCCGAGCGAACCGGAAGCCTGCGCCAGCAAGCGCAGCATGACGATCTGGCGCGCCGCGTCGATACCTTGGTCGGCAGCGGCGAGCACCACAAATGCCTGCGCCTGCAAGGCGCCGCCGACCAGCAACGCAGTCGCTTCATCATATTGCACATGCACCGTCGGTTTGCCGCGACGCAGGGAATCGTCGTCCATGCACGGCATATCGTCGTGCACCAGCGAATAGGCATGAATCATTTCGACTGCCGCAGCAGCGCGTTGCACAGCAGCGAGCGGCGCTGCAAAAAGCTCTCCAGCAGCAAATACCAGCAACGGCCGCACGCGTTTGCCGCCATCCAGCGCCGCGTAGCGCATCGCCTGGTGGAGCTTCGCTGGGGTTGCGGTTTCTGCAGGCAGAAAGCCGCTCAAGGCCGCCTCCATGTCAGCCTGGACCTGACGCATCCATTCGGCGAATGGCTGTGTCGCGCCTTGGCTTGAGGTCGTTAGCTGGGCCGCCGTCATTCGTTGGCTCCGCTGCTGTGGTCATTGAGCGCCTCGCCGACGAACGGCTTGAGCATGTCGCCTTCCAGTACCTTGACCTGGCTATCGACCTTATCGAGTTGCACTGAGCAAAACTTGACCAGCTCCGATCCTCGTTTATAGGCGGCAACAGAGGCTTCCAGCGGTAATTCGCCAGCTTCCATCTGAGCAACCAGTTGCTCCAGTTCGGCCATTGCCTGCTCGAAAGAAGCCGGCGTGCTGGTGGAAATCGGATTTTTTGGCATAGTGGTTGTAAATAGTTTAGTCCGCTATTTTAGAGCAAACATGTTTAACTCGTTGAATTTCGAGCAGTTAATCTGGATAAATAGACTGTGGACAGCGCAAAATAACGCCATTTTTGCAATTTTTATGGGATAATTCTTGGTTATGTCCAAAATTTCCGTTTCATATTATTTGAACACAGGTTTTTGCGGATTCTTTCTCTCTTAGGTTGATACAACACATTTAGGGGTGGAGGGATGTCCAATCTGGCTTCTATTACCAAGCTCGCGCGCTCTAATGCGCAACTTCCAGTCAACGTCTATTTTGACGAAGCGCTTTTAAAGCGCGAAATCCAGCAACTCTTCCAGCATGGCCCGCGCTACGTCGGCCATGAACTGATGGTGCCCAACGTGGGCGATTACGCCACGCTTGCATCCGAAGCTGAGGGCCGTATGCTGGTGCGCAATCCGCAGGGGATTGAGTTGATTTCCAACGTCTGCCGCCATCGGCAGGCCAAGATGTTCGACGGTCGCGGCAATGCCCGCAACATCGTCTGCCCGCTGCATCGCTGGACTTACGATCTGAAGGGCGAACTGATCGGCGCACCGCATTTCGGCGAGACGCCGTGCATGAACCTGTCCAAGACGCCACTGCAAAGTTGGAACGGCCTGCTGTTCGAACAAAACGCCTTCCATGTCGGCGAAAAGCTGGCGCAGCTGGGCGTCGCCAAGGATCTCGATTTCAGCGGCTATTTGTTCGATCACGTCGAAGTGCACGAGTGCGACTACAACTGGAAGACCTTCGTCGAGGTCTACCTGGAGGACTATCACGTAGAGCCTTTCCATCCAGGCCTGGGCAGCTTCGTCAGCTGCGACGACTTGCAATGGCAATTCGGCAAGGATTACAGCGTGCAGACGGTTGGCGTCAACCACGGGCTGGCAAAATCCGGCTCGCCAACTTACCGCAAGTGGCAAGAACAAGTCCTCAAGTTCAACCATGGCGAAGCACCGAAATTCGGCGCGATCTGGCTGACGCTTTACCCCAACATCATGGTCGAGTGGTATCCGCACGTACTGGTGGTATCGACACTATGGCCGCGCGGCCCGCAAAAAACCACCAACGTGGTCGAGTTTTATTATCCGGAAGAGGTTGCATTATTCGAACGCGAAATGGTTGAAGCAGAGCGCGCCGCCTACATGGAAACCTGCGTCGAAGACGATGAAATTGCGCTGCGCATGGATGCCGGACGACGCATCCTGATGGAGCGTGGCGTCAGTGAAGTCGGGCCATACCAGTCGCCAATGGAAGACGGTATGCAACACTTCCACGAATGGCATCGTAACCAGGCCGGCCTGCTGTAAAAGCCGGCGATTGGCCGTAACTGAACCGCACCAGAGCCGGGATTGCTTCGTTTGAGCGAGCCAATCAATCCCGGCTTTTTCATTTTTGCGACACCGCACAGGCAACTTCAGCGGAATCGGTCAAAATAACGACTTATCCGCTAACCGACCTCTGCCACCTCATCTCATGCAATCGCTCTGGATGCTCTTCGCTAGCCTCATGTTTTCTGTCATGGGGGTCTGTGTCAAACTCGCCGCCGATCATTATTCAATCTGGGAAATCGTACTCAGCCGTGGCCTGATCGGCATGCTGCTCATCATCGGCCTGATCTTAAGCAAGGGCGGTACGCTGAAGACGCCGATGCCGCGCCAGCATGTGTGGCGCGGGGTGATCGGCGTATTTGCGCTGTCGCTATGGTTTTATTCGTTCAGCCTGCTGCCGATCTCCACGGCCACCACCCTCAACTACACTTCATCGATCTGGCTGGCCGCGATACTGTTTGGCGCTGCCTGGTGGCGTGGCAGCAGCCGCTTCGATTGGGGCATGGCCGCCACCATCCTGATCAGCCTCATCGGCGTGATGTTGTTGCTGCAACCATCGTTCGATCCGAACCAGACTCTGGGTGGCTTGATTGCGCTAGTATCCGGCCTGATCTCGGCGGTGGCTTACCTACAGGTGCGCCACCTGGGAACGCTAGGCGAGCCGGAATATCGGGTGGTGTTCTATTTTTCGGCAACCAGCGCCATCGCCGGCCCGGCCTGCTGCCTGCTGCTGCCTGGTGGCGGCATACCATTCTGGCACACGCACGACCTGCAAGGCGTCGCATTGCTGATTACCCTTAGCCTGTCCGCCACCATCGCGCAAATGGCCATGACCCGCGCTTATCGGCTCGGCAACCCGCTATTGACGGCTAACCTGCAATACACCGGCATCGTCTTTTCCAGCGCCTGGGGGCTTCTCATTTGGCAAGATCAGCTGGGCTGGCGTGGCTGGACCGGCACGGCGGTAATCCTTATCGGCGGTTTACTGGCAACGTTTTATAATCAACGACAGGCACGTCCGCAAACGCCGTTGCGGCTGGAAAAACCATTGTCCGACGAGACCGCCTGATAGATTTTTTCGTACACTATCGCATCACCTGAACCTGATTCCCATACAAACCGAAGGAAAGCCATGACCCAAGCACATCCTTACAAGACGCTGATTTCGGCTGCCAATCTATTGGCCAACGCGCAAAAACCAAATTGGGTCATCGTCGATTGCCGGCACGATTTGATGGATCCTGGCGCAGGCCAGGCAGCATATGCCGCCGGCCACATTGCTGCGGCCCGCTTCGCCAACCTGGACCGCGATTTATCCGGCCCCAAACAAGCGGCGGACGGCGCTTTCAAAGGCCGGCATCCATTGCCGGATACAGACGCGCTGATCGCTACGCTAAGGCGCTGGGGCGTCAGCGACGACACACAAGTTGTCGCCTACGATGCCCACGGCGGCATGTATGCGGCGCGCCTTTGGTGGCTGCTGCGTTCAATCGGCCACGATTCCGTGGCTGTGCTGGACGGTGGGCTGGCCGCCTGGCAAGCTGAAGGGCAGCCCCTGACAACGCGCGAACCGACGCCTGCACCTGGCAGCATCTGCGCCAAGGCAGCGCTGACCCGCAGCGTCGATGCACATGACATACTGATCAACCTGACCAGCCAGCGACAAATCGTAATCGATGCCCGTGCTCCGGATCGCTTCCGCGGCGAAAACGAAACCATCGATCCGGTAGGTGGCCATATTCCCGGCGCCAAGAACCGCTTCTTCAAAGATAATCTGCAAGCCGACGGCCGCTTCAAGTCCGGGCATCAATTACACGAGGAATTCAGCACGCTGATCAGCGAACCTCGGGCAGCAGTAATGCAATGCGGCTCAGGCGTGACAGCCTGCCACAACCTGCTGGCACTGGAAATCGCCGGCCTGCACGGTGCCGCACTCTATCCAGGCTCATGGAGCGAGTGGTGCGCCGACGCCGCCCGGCCGATAGTCAAGGGCGTCTGAACGGGGTTGCAATAACCTGAATGGAAGGTGAGGATGAGCATGTTTTTTTTGCCCACGCATTGCACGCGAATTTGGCGTAACGCGGGGTAGAAACCCTATCCATCCTGAGCTTGGCGTTGGCGCTTCGGCTAAAGCTGGAATTTAATGATGAGGTGCGTGACGCGTCAGAAACAGCACAATCGCCACCCCTGCACCGATCAGCAGAATCTGCGGAATGGTTTCGCGCAACGTGGCGCGGCGCTGCATTTGCGGCATCAGGTCGCTGACTGCGATGTAGATGAATCCCGAAGAGGCAAACACCAGCACGTAAGGAATCCATTCCATGCCGCGCTCCAGCGTAAAGTAACCCAGCAGGCCTCCAGCTACCGCCATCAGGCTACAGATCAGGTTATACACATAGGCACGCGTACGCGAAAAGCCGGCATTCAGCAACACGATGAAATCGCCGATTTCCTGGGGAATCTCATGCACGATGATCGCCAGGCCGGTGATTAAACCCAGATGCGGATCGGCCAGGAAGGCCGCTGCAATCAGGATGCCATCGGTAAAATTGTGCAAGCCGTCGCCCACCAGAATCATCCAGCCAGCCTTGCCGGCCTCTTTTTTATCGTGACCATGGTGATGCCCGTGACCGTCGTCTTCGTGATGATGCGAATGGCGCAGTATGGCAAATTTCTCCAGCACAAAGAAAGTCAACAAGCCGCCTAGCAAGACCGCGAACAACGTATGGTTATCGGCCTGCGATTCGAACGCCTCCGGCAATGCGTGCAACAAGGAAGTCGCCAACATGATACCAACCGACAAACTGACCATCCGCTCGACCACCTTAGAGAGCAAAGCGAATGAGAAAATAGCGGCGGCGGTAATACTGAAGACGCCAGCGATCGTAGTCGCCAGCAGAATTGAAACAAGTGTGGAATTAATTTTTGGCCCCAGCAAACAGATATTAGATGCAACAATGTTGCAAATTAAAGCATACCTGCTGCAATTGGGCAAATTTTACTTTTGGTGATCGCGGGTTCAAGAGCTACGGTAATCGCAGGATGGTAAGTTTTTTGCCACCCCGTCGAAGCAGCCACAACGCCGCCTGAAGCGGCTTGAATCTTGACGAAGGCTGGGCACGAGTACCCAGCCAAGATAAAAACACGCAGCACAACGAGTGACTACGCGAGTGACTACGCGAGTTACGACGTCGTTGCCCAACCAAGCCGCTAACAGTCAACCTCTTTGGTCAGCTTACTCCATGCGTTTTGAACCACGCCAATACACGCTTCCAGCCATCCTTGGCATCGGCCTCAACGTAGCTGGGCCGGTAATCGGCATTAAATGCATGGCCGGAATTAGGATACACGACAAATTCCGACTTGCTGCGACCCTTGGCCAACGCTTCTTTGATCTGCGCCACATCAGCCAACGGAATCCCATCATCCTTGGCGCCATACAGTCCCAGAACCGGCACTTTCAAGGTCGGTGCGATGTCGACCGGCTGCCTCGGCTGTAACTCGTCGCGCTCGCCCACCAGACGGCCGTACCATGCCGCAGCGGCCTTTACCTTCAGATTGTGAGCGGAATATAGCCACGTAATCCGCCCGCCCCAGCAAAAGCCGGTGATGGCTAGCTTGTCGACGTTGCCGCCATTCGCCTTGGCCCAGGCGACGCAGGCATCGAGATCCCCCATCACCTGATCGTCCGGCACTTTTGAAATCACGTTTTTGTACAGCTCTGGAATCGATGCAAACGCCGCCGGATTGCCCTGACGAACAAAAAGGTCCGGCGCAATCGCCAGATAACCCAGCTTGGCAAAACGCCGGGTAATATCGGCAATGTGCTCGTGCACGCCGAAAATTTCAGAAATCACCAGCACTACCGGCAGATTGGTTTTCCCCTCTGGCTGAGAGCGGTAGATCGGCACGCTGAGGCCGTTCTGGGCAATCTCAAGCGGCCCGGCAGTGAGGCCGACGCTATCGGTCTTGATAACAGTCTGCGCGGTTACCGGCATTACCGCTGCGGCAAATCCGGTACCCAGCGTCGTCTTGAGGAAGGTACGACGATCCACTGCGCCTGACAACCCGGTTTTCGCCACCAGACTGTCGAAATCTTCTTTCAAATTCGGCATACAAGCTCCTTAAAATTAACAATCAATTGCGCCATCAATTATCCATTTGCAAATCAGATCACCGGGCGGAATTGCCGCTAGCCGCTTGATGCGTAAGCCTCAATGCGCCTCGCCCCAATTCTTCCCGACTCCCACTTCAGCAATCAACGGCACCCGCAGCTCAGCCACACCGGCCATCAATTGTGGCAGTTTTTCCTGGACCAGCGCCAACTCTTCCTGCGGCACCTCCAACACCAGTTCATCGTGTACCTGCATAACGATCTTGGCTTTTAGCTGTTCTGTCTCAATCCAGTTTAGCACAGAAATCATAGCCAATTTGATAAGGTCGGCAGCAGTGCCTTGCATCGGTGCATTGATCGCCGCACGCTCGGCGCCCTGGCGGCGCTGGCCGTTCGGGGAATTGATTTCCGGTAGCCAAAGGCGCCGTCCGAATACGGTTTCGACATAACCTTGCGACTTGGCCAGCACCCGAGTCATATCCATGAACTGCTTGACGCCGGCAAAGCGCATAAAATATTTTTCGATGTACATCTGTGCCGCAGCGCGTTCGATGCCGAGGTTGCCAGCCAGGCCGAACGCGCTCATGCCATAAATCAAACCAAAATTGATAACCTTGGCGTAACGGCGTTGCTCACCGCTGACTTCCGCCGCTGTCGTGCCGAAGATTTCGGCAGCAGTGGCGCGATGGATATCCACGCCTTCGGCAAACGCCCGTAGCATGTTTTCGTCCCCCGAGATGTGCGCCATGATGCGCAGCTCAATCTGCGAATAGTCAGCCGAAACGATCACGCTGCCCTCAGGCGCCACGAACGCCTCGCGGATACGGCGCCCTTCAGCAGTGCGGATTGGAATGTTTTGCAGGTTCGGATCGTTCGATGCCAACCGTCCTGTGACGGCCACTGCCTGCGCGTAGTTGGTGTGCACGCGGCCGGCAGTCTGATTGACCATCTTCGGCAACTTGTCGGTGTAGGTCGACTTCAGTTTCGATAAACTGCGGTAGTCGAGCAACACCTTCGGCAGCGGGCAATCCTCGGCCAGTTTCTGCAGCACTTCTTCATCGGTCGACGGCGATCCGGACGGCGTCTTCTTGACCACTGGCAGCTTGAGTTTTTCAAACAGGATTTCACCCAGCTGTTTCGGCGAGCTCAGGTTAAAGGCTTGACCGGCCAGCTCGTAAGCCTGTTGCTCGATCTCCAGCATGCGCTTGCCCAATTCATTGGATTGGATCGCCAACAGGCCAGCATCGATCAGCACGCCATTGCGTTCGATTTTTTGCAGCACTACCGAGGTCGGGACTTCAATTTTTTCATAGATGAAACGAAGTTTGGCATCGTCAACGATATGCGGCCACATCGCCAGATGGAGTTGCAAGGTTATATCCGCATCCTCTGCCGCATATTCGGTAGCGCGGCCGATGTCGACTTCATCAAAACCGATTTGTGATGCGCCCTTGCCACAGACTTCCTGGAATGTAATGGTCTGGTGATTCAGGTGTCGTAACGCCAAGCTGTCCATATCGTGGCTGCGATGCGATTCGAACACATAGGATTCGAGCAGCGTATCGTGCACGATGCCGCGCAGGTTCACGCCATGATTGGCGAAAATGTGGCTGTCGTACTTCAGATTCTGGCCAACCTTCGGCTTGCTGCCATCTTCTAGCCAGGCACGCATTTTTTCCAATACAAACTCGCGCGACAATTGCGCCGGCGCATCCTGGTAACGATGCGCAACGGGAATGTAAGCGGCGCTGCCGACTTCGCAGCACAGCGAGATACCTACCAGTTGCGCCGTCATCGGGTCAAGCGAAGTGGTTTCGGTATCGACCGCAGTCAAAGCGGCGCTATCAATCCGCTGCAGCCATTGATCCAACTGAGCTGCCGTCAGCACGGTTTCGTATTGCGGCGCTACACTAGAGAACAAGCTGCTTTGCGCCGGCTCTGGGCTGCCCTGCGCGCGGTTTGCAACACTATCGCTGGCGACAGTTTTCCCGCCGCTTTGCGCAACAACGGTGGCATCACCCGGCCCGCTCAATTCACGCAACCAGGTCTTAAAGTTATAACGACTGAACAATTCGATCAGGGTATCCTTGTCCTGCTCCGGTGCCTTCAGCGATTCCAGGATCGAAACCATATGCGCGCTCAGGTCGCAATCGGTTTTTACGGTCACCAATTCCTTGGCCTTTGGCAGCCAGTCCAGCACCTTGCGCAGGCTCTCGCCCACCGCACCGCCGATGTCAGCCGCATTGGCGATGACCGCATCGACGGTATCGTACTGCGCCAGCCATTTGACGGCGGTCTTCGGGCCGACCTTGGCGACGCCGGGGATATTATCGACAGTATCGCCGATCAATGTCAGGTAATCGACGATACGCTCCGGCGGCACGCCGAACTTGGCGATCACCCCGGCACGGTCAAGCTTCTCATTGTTCATGGTGTTGATCAAGGTCACATGATCGTTGACCAATTGCGCCAAATCCTTATCGCCGGTGGAGACTACTGCGTCCATACCGTGCGCAACCGCCTGCACGGTCAGCGTACCGATCACGTCATCGGCCTCGACGCCTTCGACCATCAGGATCGGCCAGCCCAGTGCTCGTACGGCAGCGTGAATTGGGGTAATCTGTTTAACCAGATCCTCGGGCATCGCGGCCCGGGTTGCCTTGTAGTCGGCGTACATGTCGTCGCGAAAAGTTTTACCTTTTGCATCGAACACACAGGCAAGGTAAGCTGAGGGGTAATCAATGCGTAGACGGCGCAGCATATTGATGATGCCGTATAGTGCGCCGGTCGGCTCATTGGCGGCGTTGCGCATATCGGGCAGCGCGTGAAAGGCACGGTAAAGATAACTGGAACCATCAACTAACAGCAGGTTTTTTTGCATATGGAATTAAACGGAAAAAATGTGCCGCGGTTGCGGCAAGTGACGGATATCGAACGCGCCACGTCAAAGAAGGCGCGCGAGTCGTAGCATATGTTCACGATTATGGCAGAATTTATAGAGTCGACCGAGCGCCTTTCCGAGTTGCATCCCGCCGTATCGATCTTCGGCTCGGCGCGCATCAAGGTTGACAACCCATATTATCCATTGTGCATGGATATCGCGCGCCGTTTTTCGGATGAGGGATTTGCCGTCATTTCTGGCGGCGGTCCCGGTCTGATGGAAGCCGCCAACAAAGGTGCGTTCGAAGGTAAATCGCCGTCGGTCGGACTGAACATCGAATTGCCGCACGAGCAAAGCGGAAATAAATGGCAGGATATCTCGCTTAGCTTCCGCCACTTCTTTGCCCGCAAAGTTGCCTTCGTGCGCTACGCGGATGCCTACATCGTGTTGCCGGGCGGCTTTGGCACGCTTGACGAGTTGACCGAGGTGCTGCCTCTGATCCAGACAGGCAAGTGTCGCCATATTCCGATTATTCTGGTCGGCAGCAGCTTCTGGAACGGCCTGCTCGAGTGGTTCCGTACGCAACTGGTTGGCGACGGCATGATCGCCGCCAAGGATATGGATCTGATACAGGTGCTCGACGATCCCGCCGAGATTCTCGATGCGGTAGTGAAATTCTATGAAGCGGGCGAAACCGTGATGGCAGAATCAGATCGCCATACCGGCGTGCTGCTGTAGGATTACGGCCAGATTGAATTGCCAATTCAGCAGCACTTCATTAGCATTAATTTAACTGCAATGACTTTATGCAAAGAGCGGTAACAGGTGGCCGAATTTGCCGGAATCGGTGGGCTAGGCGGACCCGAGCCGCCTTATCGCCTACCGGAGCCGGCGGTTTGTTACAATGAGACTTCGCGCCCAAATCTTGCTTTCATCAAGGTAGCTAAAAATCACATGAAGAACAAATCTAAAATCTGGCAACTATTAGCAATTTGCATTGCCTCGATTGCAACGCCGCTACTGGTGCACGCACAACAACCACCCAAGACCATCGCCCCGCCGCCGCCGGAACTGCAAAAGCTCGACGAAGGCGAAGCGCCGGCGGTGACGGTTCGCAAGCCGGGTGAAGCCCCTGCAGAGATCACTGAAAAACGCGATCAAGGCCGCGTGACCGAAGTCAAAGTCAACAGCGCCGGCAGCACCTATTACGTGAAACCGCAATCGCAAGCCGGTACACTGGGGCCAAATGATGGACCGGTACGCGGCGCACAATGGCAAATCAAGGAATTCGATCTGGGCCAGAAGCCGCGCAAGGAAGGCGAGGCAGCGCAAACCAATGGCGATCCGGGACTCCCGCCACCGACCATATCGAAGCCCGGAAACTAACAACGGCAACAGCACGCAAGCCGCAATGCAGTTCATGCGCGAGATCAATATTGCTTGTGCTTATTCTTGGCGGCGTATTTGCCGCCTGTTTATTCCGACATAGTCTTAACGTTGTTCTTTCCCCGATTTTTCCCATGGCAGTATTTACTCCCGTCACGCTAGAAGATCTCTCACAGTGGATCCCTCCTTTCTCGTTAGGCAAGGCGCTGGCAATCAGAGGCATTTCCTCCGGTATCGAAAACAGTAATTTTTTCATCAATACCGAGCGCGGCGAGTATGTGCTGACCGTGTTTGAAAAACTCACCTTCGAACAACTGCCGTTCTACCTGGAACTGATGCGCCACCTGGCGCAACGCGGCGTGCTGGTGCCAGAGCCGATCGCTAACCAGGAAGGCCGGATCATCAATCCCTTGCACGGCAAACCCGCAGCCATTGTCACCAAGCTGGCCGGCGATTGCCAACTGGCGCCGGCGGCGGTACATTGCAGTGAAGTAGGTGCGATGCTGGCAAAAATGCATCTGGCAGCGCAGGATTTCCCGATCCGCCAACCAAATTTGCGCGGCCTGCCGTGGTGGCGCGAAGCGGCGCCGGTGGTGCAGCCTTATCTATCCGCAGACGGCCAGCAATTGCTGCGGGATGAAATGGCTTTCCAGGAAGCCTTGGCCGCCTCGGATGCTTATCGCCAACTGCCGAACGGACCAGTCCATGCCGATCTTTTCCGCAATAACGTCATGTTCGATGGCGACCGCCTGAGCGGATTTTTCGATTTCTATTTCGCTGGCTGTGACACCTGGCTGTTTGACCTCGCCGTCACCGTCAACGACTGGTGTATCGACCTCAACAGCGGCGTGCTGGACCAAACCAGAGTACGTGCCATGCTCGACGCCTACCATGCGGTGCGGCCATTCAGCGCAGCCGAACAGGCGCCCTGGCAGCCAATGCTGCGTGCTGCTGCATTGCGCTTCTGGCTATCGCGACTGTATGATTTTTATTTGCCTCGTGCGGCCGAAATGTTGACTCCGCACGATCCGAGCCACTTTGAACGGATTTTGCGGCAGCGCGTGGCGCACCCGGCTCCTGCCTTGATTGATTGCTGATGAAAAAGATGGAAAAACTGCCTGCAAAAACCGGATGGATCTGGGTCAAAGAGGGGTTTGCACTATTCCACAAACAACCCGCCGAAATATCCACGCTGTTCTTGGGATATATGTTCCTGATGCTGCTGCTCAATTTTATCCCGGTGCTGGGTCAGATCTTGCCGCTGGTTCTGATCCCGTATTTGCCATGTCTTTCATGCAAGCTTGCCGCCATATCGAGCAGGGCAAAAGGGTGTTTCCGAACCTGTTGTTAGTGGGCTTCCGCTCGCCGGCGATAAAGAATCTAGTGATTCTTGGCGTGCTGCACCTGATCGCCGGCGTCGTCGCGATTGGCGCATCGGCGTTGGTCGACGGCGGCATCTTCTGGATGACCTTGACCGGCCAGACAGCGCTTGACGCCAAAGAGATACGGGACTTCAGCATCTCGCTGGGGATGCTGTTTTCTGCCGTGGCATACACACCAGCGGCAATGGCGTTCTGGTACGCGGCACCGCTCATCATGTGGGAAGAAATGCCCGTCTCCAAGGCGGTTTTCTATAGCTTCTTTGCAGTGTGGCGCGAAATAAAAGCATTCACAGTCTATGGCCTGGCGTGGGCCTGCATCGGCGTCATGCTGCCAGCAATCATCAGTGTGCTGATTGCGCTGCTGATCGGCAATGCGGCAGTCACCATGATGGTCTTGCTGCCGCTGTCGATTGCCTTGACGGTGGTGATGTACTGCTCTTTTTATCCGACCTACACCCACATTTTCGGCCGGCCTGACGATGCTTCGCCGTTGCCGCCGACAGCCGACGACCAAGAGTAGCGACAGTAACAAGGGTCAATAACCGCAAAAACAGGGTGGGCAGGATTTTCTGCCCACGGGTTGCCGCCTAAGCCACCTTCTCCAGCTTCGCCACACTCAAATCGAGCAGCTTCATCCCATGCCTGCCGAAGTTGATATGGGCACGCGCATTGCCGCCGCTGCCTTCGATATTGACGATCACTCCTTCGCCGAATTTCTGATGCGCGACGTTTTCACCGATGCGCCAGCCGATATCGCGCTTGCCGAAGCTCTTGGAGATTGAATTCGCCGCCTTTTCCGGTGCCTCGTCCCATGCCGATTTAGGATTGGCAAACCAGTTGTGCTGCTGCACCTTCGGCGATAGCCATTTCAACGCCTCCTCCGGCAGCTCGTCGAAGAAGCGCGAACGCATGTTGTAACGGGTCTGACCATGCAGCATGCGAGTTTGTGAAAAACTCATGTACAGCCGCTTCTTGGCACGGGTGATGGCGACATACATCAGACGCCGCTCTTCCTCCACGCCAGCATCTTCCTTCTGCGAGTTCTCGTGCGGGAACAAGCCCTCTTCCAATCCTGTGATGAACACCGCATCGAACTCCAGCCCTTTGGCCGAGTGCACCGTCATCAATTGCAACGCCTCCTCGCCGGCCTGAGCCTGGTTGTTGCCCGCCTCCAGCGACGCATGTGAGAGGAAAGCCGACAACGGCGACATGACCGCAGCCAGCGGCGCATCGGCATCGAAAATCTCGATGCCGTCAGCGGTCGTGATGGCAGCTCCCGACACTGCTTGCGCCTTCGGACCAAGCAAGGCCGGGGCATCGATGCCAAATCCTTCTTCCGACACAAACAGGGTCGCAGCATTGACCAGCTGCTCCAGATTCTCGATACGATCGGCGCCCTCTTTTTCAGTCTGGTAGTGCTTCAGCAGGCCGCTCAGATCGAGCACCACCTGCACCATTTCCGGCAGCGGCAGGTGCTGGGTTTCAAAGCGTCCGCCTTCGATCAGCTTCAAGAATGAACCTAGCGTGGCACCAGCCTTGCCGGCCACGTGCGGCACCGCCGCGTACAAGGAAATGCCAAATTGTTTTGCCGCATCCTGCAACTGCTCCAGCGAACGCGCGCCAATGCCGCGCGCCGGGAAGTTCACCACGCGCAAAAAAGCCGAATCGTTGTGCGGATTGTCCATCAACTGCAAATACGCGATCGCGTGCTTGACTTCAGCACGCTCAAAATAACGCTGGCCACCGTAGACCCGATACGAAATGGCGGAGGCCACCAACGCATGTTCAATCACCCGCGACTGCGCATTCGAGCGGTACAGCACGGCAATTTCGCTGCGGCTGGCGCCATCGTTGATGAGGCTCTTGATTTCCTCGACAATCCATTGCGCTTCCTGTAAATCGCTGGTGGCTTCGTAGATGCGCACCGGTTCGCCATGCCCAGCATCGGTGCGCAGGTTCTTGCCGAGCCGCTTACTGTTGTGGGCGATGAGCGTATTGGCACTATCAAGGATGTGGCCGTGTGAACGGTAATTCTGCTCCAGCTTGATCAGGTTCTCGACCCGAAACTCGCGCTCGAAGGCACTCATATTGCCGACATTAGCACCGCGGAAGGCATAGATGCTCTGATCGTCGTCACCGACTGCGAACACCGCGCCGCGCTGGCCAGCCATCAGCTTCAGCCATTTGTACTGCAGATCGTTGGTATCTTGGAACTCGTCGACAAGAATGTGCTGGAAGCGCGCCTGGTAATGCTCGCGCAACGGCTGGTTGCGGCTCAGCAGTTCATAAGTACGCAACAGCAATTCGGCGAAATCCACCACGCCTTCGCGTTGGCATTGCTGGTCGTACAAATCGTAAAGCTCGACGAACTTGCGGTTGTAATCGTCATTCGCCTCAACATCGTTGGCGCGCAGGCCCTGGTCCTTGGCGCCGTTGATGAAATACATCAGATTACATGGCGGATATTTCTCATCGTCGATATTCAACGACTTCAGCAAACGCTTGATGGCCGACAGTTGATCCTGCGAATCGAGAATCTGGAAGGTCTGCGGCAAGCCGGCATCGCGATAATGCGCGCGCAACAAGCGATTGCACAAGCCATGAAAAGTGCCGATCCACATGCCGCGCGTGTTAATCGGCAGCATTGCCGACAAACGCGTCATCATTTCCTTGGAGGCCTTGTTGGTAAACGTCACGGCCAGCACGCCGGCCGGCGACACCTGACCGGTCTGGATCAGCCAGGCAATGCGCGTGGACAGGACCCGGGTTTTGCCGGAGCCAGCGCCGGCCAGGATCAGTGCGGATTGCGCTGGCAAGGTTACTGCCGCCAGTTGCTCTTGATTGAGGTGATGAAGAAGATTTTGCATGCCGTCATTATAAGCTGCGGCGGTAATACCTGATGCCTAGTTCCACTTGCCGACATCGAGCATCAAGCGACTAAATATACCAAGCAACTAAATATACCAAGCAACTAAATGTACCAAGCAAGCAAATATACAAATCAGGCAAGGAACAACGACTATGCCGCCCAGCAACATCCGGACTGCAAGAGTAAAATACGCGGCACAGCATTGTCCGCTCTGGACGCTGCCCACAAAAATCAACCGAGCCGTCTACTATCATGCCCCAAGAAGCTCTTCTCGACCGCGCCAGCGAGCAGCGGTCGGAGGCCGCCGTTACGTTTCAAATCGTCTCCACTGCATTTTTTACATTCATTTGCTATTTAGCAATCGGCATCCCGTTAGCAGTACTACCCGGCTATGTCCACACCGAACTCGGCTACAGCTCCGTATTAGCGGGGCTAGCGATCAGCATGCAATACCTGGCAACGTTGCTGAGCCGGGCAAGGGCGGGCCGGATGGCGGATTCGGTCGGCCCCAAGACCGCGGTGCTGCGTGGTCTGGTCGGTTGCAGCATGAGTGGCGTGTTCCTGCTGGCGGCCGCGCTCTTTGCCCCTATTCCAGCATTGAGCCTGATCATCCTGCTGATTGGGAGACTGGTGCTTGGGTGCGGCGAGAGTATGGTCGGCACTGGTGCTATCACTTGGGGTATCGGCCAGGTCGGCGCCCAGCACACGGCACGCATGATTTCCTGGAACGGCATTGCTACCTATGGCGCGCTGGCCATCGGCGCGCCGCTCGGCGTGCTGATCGCACATACATGGGGCCTGGCGGCGGTTGGTGCGACGGTCGCCACGCTATCGGCCGGGGGTTTCTTGGTGGCGCGCATGAAAGCCCCAACCCCAGTGGTACGCGGCGAACATCTGCCATTTGGTAACGTGCTGCGTCGGGCGCTCCCGCATGGCATGGGCTTGGCGCTGGGATCGATCGGGTTCGGTTCGATTGCCACTTTCATTACGCTGTTCTATGTCAGCCATCAATGGCCGAATGCGGCGTTTTCGCTGACGCTGTTCGGTAGTTTTTTCGTTGGCGCACGACTGCTGTTTGCCCGCACTATCTCGCGATTTGGCGGATTCCGCGTATCGATTGTCTGTTTCTCGGTAGAGGCGCTCGGCTTGCTGCTGCTGTGGCAAGCCACCTCGCCAGCGCTTGCGCTGGTCGGCGCAGCGCTCACCGGCTCCGGTTTTGCTTTGATTTTCCCGGCGCTGGGCGTTGAAGCAGTGAATCTGGTACCGGCCAATAATCGCGGCAGCGCGCTGGGCGCATATTCGGTATTCCTGGATCTGGCGCTGGGCATTACCGGGCCGCTGGCAGGCTTGATCGTCAGCGAATTTGGCTACCCCGAAGTATTCTTGTTTGCCGCTGTGGCATCGTTGGGAGCGATGGCGTTGACGATCAAGATGTATCGCCGCTCCCAAGCAACGGCAAAACAGGCAAGCACTGCCTGAACCAACTGCCTGGCGGTAAAACGTGCAGCAGTTACTTGCTGATTCTCAAATAGCATAAAATCGGACTGCAAGTCTCTCATTCATACATACATTACCGTTAGAAGGAGCAGCACAATGGCAAAGAAAATCGTCGCGGCAATCGATATCGGCATCAGCGACAAGGATCGCAAGAAAATTGCCGATGGCCTCAGCAAACTGCTGGCCGATACCTACACGCTCTATCTTAAAACCCACAACTTCCACTGGAACGTCACCGGGCCGATGTTCAACACGCTGCACCTGATGTTCGAAACGCAATACAACGAACTGTGGCTGGCGGTTGATCTGATCGCCGAACGCATTCGCGCACTCGGCTATCCGGCGCCAGCGACCTACAAAGCATTCTCCAGGCTGACTTCGATTTCGGAAGAAGAAGGCGTGCCGAATGCCATCGAGATGATCCAGCAACTGGTGACCGGCCAGGAAGCGGTGACGCGCACTGCACGCTCGATTTTCCCCGTGGTCGACGCGGCCTCCGATGAGCCGACCGCCGATCTGCTCACGCAACGCATGCAGCTGCATGAAAAGAATGCGTGGATGCTGCGCAGCTTGCTGGAAAGCTGAAAGGCCAACTAGCGTTGTGCAAACAAGGCTGTAAACTCGCGGGCGGCGGCAGTCGGATCATCCGCCAGGTAAACACTGCTGATCGCCGCCACCATATCGGCCCCGGCAGCGATCAGCGGCAGCGCATTCTGTTGCGTCATGCCGCCGATCACCACATTCGGCAAGGCGATATCGGCTTTGGCGCGCGTGACGATATCCGGCGGGGTAGTGACCGGATACTGCTTGACGCGCGACGGATAGAATCCCCCAAATGCGACATAGCTGGCACCGGCGCGATACGCGGCATGCGCCAGTTGCAAATCGCCATAACAAGAAGCGCCAACAATTTCGTCCGGGCCAATCAGCGCCCGCACTTCGGCCACGCTGGCATCGGTGCCGCCGACATGTATCCCACCCGCATCCAGCTCCATGCACAATTCAATGAAGTCATTGATGATGAACCGCCGTTGGTAACGACGGCACAATGCCAGCAACGCAGCGGCTTGCCGACGCCGCTGCGCTGCATCGGCGGTCTTGTGCCGATATTGCAGTAATGAGGCGCCGCCCTGCAATGCCTGTTCGGTCACGTGCAACAGTTTGTCGGTATCATCCCAATCGGGCGTGACAATGTATAGTCCCTTCATGGCTCTATCCTTGCAATGTGAGATGTAAGAAATGGCAGCGTCCGGCTCGGTATGCGCTGACCCGGCGCTATCGCATAAGATGCCGCCAACGTCTGCTGACAATAGGTTTGCGCAGCATCCATCGCCGCTTCGATTTCGATACCGCGTGCCAGCAACGCAGCCAAGGCCGACGCCAGAGTGCAGCCGCTGCCGTGAAATTCACCAGGCAACCGCGGCCAGCTCCAGTTGCGTTGTCGGTTGGCGCTGATCCAGCGATTCAGCACTTCATGTTGCTCAGGCCCGTGCCCGCCCTTCAGCAGCACATGCTGACAGCCGCGCTGCAACAGCATGGCTGCTTGCTGCTCCGGGCTGGCGTCAACGCCGCAAAGACGATCCGCTTCAATCCGGTTCGGCGTGATGACGGTCGCCAATTCAAACAGTGGCGCAATTGCCGCAACCGGGTCGTCGCTGGCCAGAATATCCCCATGGCCGGTCGCCAGTACCGGATCGAACACCAACGGCAAATTCGGTCGCCGCATGCGCACATCGCGGATAACCGCAGCAATCACCTCGGCGTTGGCGTGATTGCCGACGATACCCACTTTGATTGCAGCGATATCGATACGATCAACCAACGCCTGCGCCTGCTGCCGCACCAGTTCCGCCGGCACCGGATGAACCTCGAACACACGCTCATTATCCTGCACCGTCAACACCGTCACTACCGACAAGGGATGCGCTCCGAGCGCGGCAATCGCGGTGATGTCGGCTTGCATGCCGGCGCCGCCGCTCGGGTCCGATCCGGAAAATACCAATACGCTCGGCGGTCCCAAGACTGCGTTCATTTGACGCGTCCGGCCATGGGTGACGATGGCGAGGCGGCGAAGCGCTGCGGAATCCGTCCTACCAGAAATGCTTCGCGGCCGGCTGCAATCGCCAGCCGCATTGCGCGTGCCATGCGGATCGGGTCCTGCGCTCCGGCAATCGCGGTATTCATCAACACGCCGTCGCATCCGAGTTCCATGGCGATTGCCGCATCGGAGGCCGTACCGACACCGGCATCGACCAGCACCGGCACCCTGGCCTGTTCGATTATCAGCGACAGGTTCCACGGGTTCAAGATGCCCATGCCGGAACCGATCAACGACGCCAGCGGCATCACGGCAACGCAGCCGATCTCTTCCAGGATGCGCGCCTGGATCGGATCGTCACTGCAATACACCATCACATCAAAGCCATCCTTGACCAGCGCTTCCGCCGCCTTCAAGGTTTCAGGCATGTTTGGAAACAATGTGCGCTCATCGCCCAGCACTTCCAGCTTGGCCAGCTTGTGGCCGTTCAGCAGTTCGCGCCCGAGCTGCAGCGTGTACACCGCGTCTGCTGCGGTATAACAGCCCGCGGTATTGGGCAGTATCGTATAGCGCGTCGGCGGCACCACATCCAGCAGATTCGGCGCTTGCGGATCTTGCCCGATATTGACGCGCCGGATTGCCACCGTAATGATTTGCGCGCCGCTGGCTTCGGTAGCGGCGCGCGTTTGCTCCAGGTCGCGATACTTGCCGCTACCGACCAGCAGCCCCGAGGTGTAGGTCTTGCCGGCGATGGTCAGGCCGACGTCTGCTTGCCCTGTCTCCAGGGAAGAATTGATATCCATGACAAATCCTCTAAAAATTTCCGTAGGGTGGGCATGGGATGTCCACCCTACGATGTCAGCCGCCGCCGATGGCTCTCACCACGTCGACTTTGTCTTGCGGCTGCAATACGCGCTGCGGCCAAAGCTTGGCCGGCACTACCTGCCGGTTGACCGCCACTGCCACCGCTTTGCCCGCCAGTTCGAGCGCCACAATCAGTTGCTCCAGGTTCTCGCCGTCAGGCAGCGGATGCGGCTCGCCGTTGAGTACGATTTCCATCATCTGCCTCACTGCTTGCTATAGATTTCCGCACCGTTCTTGACGAACTCGATCGCCTTGACTTGCATCCCTTGCTTGAGCGCGGCGACCTCCGAAATACCCTGTGCGGCGGCATATTCGCGGACTTCCTGCGTGATCTTCATCGAGCAGAAATGGGGACCGCACATCGAGCAAAAATGCGCCGCCTTGGCGGAATCCTTGGGCAAGGTTTCATCATGAAATTCACGCGCTTTGTCCGGGTCCAGACCAATGTTGAACTGATCTTCCCAGCGGAATTCGAAGCGCGCTTTCGACAAGGCGTTGTCGCGGATCTGCGCACCCGGATGGCCCTTGGCCAGGTCAGCTGCATGGGCCGCGATCTTGTAGGTGATGATGCCGTCCTTAACGTCGGCCTTGTTCGGCAAGCCGAGATGCTCCTTCGGCGTGACGCAACACAGCATCACTGTGCCATACCAGCCGATGGTAGCAGCGCCGATACCGGAGGTGATGCGGTCGTAGCCTGGCGCGATGTCGGTGGTCAACGGTCCGAGCGTATAGAACGGTGCTTCGTGGCACTGTTCCAGTTGCAGGTCCATATTTTCCTTAATCAGGTGCATCGGCACGTGGCCCGTCCCCTCAATCATTACCTGCACGTCGTGCTTCCAGGCGATCTGGGTCAGTTCGCCCAAGGTCTTCAGTTCACCAAGTTGCGCTTCGTCGTTAGCGTCATAAATCGACCCGGGGCGCAAGCCATCGCCAAGGCTGAAGCTGACGTCGTAGGCTTTCATGATTTCGCAGATATCGTCGAAATGATCGTAGAGGAACGATTCGTGGTGATGCGCCAGGCACCACTTGGCCATGATAGAACCGCCGCGGCTGACAATGCCGGTCAGGCGTTTGGCGGTCATGGGCACGTATTGCAAACGCACGCCGGCGTGGATGGTGAAGTAGCCGACGCCCTGCTCGGCTT
>NZ_JBIIVN010000160.1:0-5874 GCF_044339385.1 Collimonas sp.
CAGCAAGAAGTGGACGATGCCATTGCGGGACTGGAAGGGAGCACTTAACCGCTTCACTATCCAGTTTGAAGAACGGATGAAGCCGAATTAAACGAAATTCCGTTTACACAAAATCCAGCACACCCTCTGTTTTTACCTTGTATGAATCAAATTCGCTTGTTCGCTTGTTCGCTTGTTCGCTTGTTCACCAGCCCAGTCATTGAATTGCTGAATCGGTAATTCACGAATTCAAGTAATAAGGATCAGCAGGAACCAAAGAAAATTTCACAACATTTCCGCTGACTTCCGCTGATCCTTTTGATGCCTGCTGGCTTGTTAGTTGGAGCTTGTTAGTTGCGGCTCGTCACGACTTGCCCCATCTCAAACCAGTTCGACCGCGATTGCTGTGCCTTCGCCGCCGCCGATGCACAACGATGCCACGCCGCGCTTGACGCCCTTGGCCTTCAACGCGCCCAGCAGAGTAACGATGATGCGGGCGCCGGAAGCGCCGATCGGATGGCCAAGCGCGCAAGCGCCGCCGTGAACGTTGATCTTGTCGTGCGGTATATTGTACTCCTTCATCGCCGCCATCGGCACTACCGCAAAGGCTTCGTTGATTTCAAACAGATCGACATCGGCGCTGGTCCAGTCGGTTTTCTTGTACAGCTTTTCAATCGCGCCGACCGGCGCCGTGGTGAACCAGTCCGGTTCCTGCGAATGGCTGGCATGCGCCAGAATGCGGGCTATTGGTGTGCAACCGAGTTTCTTGGCAGTCGATCCGCGCATCAGCACTAGCGCGGCGGCGCCATCGTTAATCGACGACGACGACGCGGCGGTAATCGTGCCGTCTTTCTTGAACGCCGGGCGCAACGACGCAATCTTGTCGAGCTTGGCCTTTTGCGGGCCTTCATCCTTGTCGATGACGACTTCGCCGGCGCGGCTGGTCACGGTCACCGGGGCGATTTCCCACTTGAAGGAACCGTCGGCAGTGGCGGCTTGCGCGCGCTGCACCGACGCAATCGCAAAGGCATCCTGATCGGCACGGCTGAAATGGTACTTGGCGGCGCAATCTTCGCCGAAGGTGCCCATCGAACGGCCACCGCCGTTGTCGCCCTTGGAGTAAGCATCTTCCAGGCCGTCCAGCATCATGTGATCAAGGATGGTGCCGTGGCCAATACGATAGCCGCCGCGCGCCTTCGGAATCAGGTATGGCGCATTGGTCATCGATTCCATGCCGCCGGCGGCCACCACTTCATGGGTGCCTGCCAACAAGCCGTCGACAGCAAACATGGTGGCCTGCATGGCCGAGCCGCATACCTTCGAAATAGTCGCGGCATTGGTGCCGACCGGTAAGCCCGCCTTGATCGTCGCCTGGCGTGCCGGGGCCTGGCCCTGGCCGGCTTGCAGCACATTGCCGAACAATACCGCATCAACCTATTCCGGCTTCAGGCCGGCACGCTCAACTGCCGCCTTGATCGCCACTGCGCCCAGATCACTGGCATTGAGCGCCGAAAAATCACCTTGAAACGCACCCATTGGAGTACGCGCTGCACCGACAATAACGATTGGGTCATTCATGCTGCTTCTCCAGATTACGACAACTTATAAGCTGCCCCGCAAACTGCTCACGGCTGGCGACCTGGGTCGCAGGCGACACCTCGCGGGACGTCTTTGCTGCCTGGTTAGTGAAAAAATAAAACAACTGCGCTAAACGACGAATTTGCTGCCTGCCACACATATGCATTAGCTGGTGCCACCCGGCAAAATAGCCCTCAACCGGTTTTGCCGGTTTCTGTGTGGGTAAAACGACATTCTTGCGGATATGGAAAAACGTCGTCGAAATACCCCTCCAGAATATGTTGCTTGCGTTGCTGCCAATATTGTTGCGTCAATAAATCTGCATGATGCTTGAGAAAATACTTCTTGACGTTCTGATTCCCCAGCAAAAACACGCCGAACTGTTCTGGAAAGACATCGTTCCTGGCAACCGGATACCACGGTTCGGCGGCCATTTCGTCTTCCTCATTACGCGGCGGCGGAATTGTGCGGAAATTACAGTCGGTAATGTATTCAATCTCATCATAGTCGTAAAACACGACCCGATTGTGGCGCGTGACGCCAAAATTTTTGTACAGCATATCGCCGGGAAAAATATTCGCTGCCACCAGTTCCTTGATGGCGTTACCGTACTCCCTCACCCCATGTTCGAGCGCCGCCTGGTCGTTGTTGTTCTCGGCGTCGTTCAGGTAGATATTCAACGGCAGCATGCGGCGCTCTATGTACAGGTGCTTGATGATGACCTGCTCGCCCTCTTCTTCCAGCACCGACGGCGCCACCTGTTTCAGCTCAGCGAGCAAACCATCGGCAAAACGGCCACGCGGGAAGGCGACGCTGGAGTATTCGAGCGTATCGGCCATGCGACCGACGCGATCATGGTGCTTGACCAGCAGGTATTTTTCCTTGACCAGCGCTTTGGTGGTTTCCTTCGGCGCCGGGAAATAATCCTTGATGACCTTAAACACGTATGGAAACGACGGCAGCGCAAACACCACCATGACCAGCCCGCGTATCCCCGGCGCGATATCGAAACGGTCCGATGAATGCCGCAAATGGCGCAGAAAATCCCGATAGAACAGGGTCTTGCCGAGCTTCTGCAACCCCAGGATCGTATAGATTTCGCTACGCGGCTTGTTCGGCAGCAGGCTGCGCAGGAATTCCACATAGGCCGACGGTACTTCCATGTCGACCATGAAATAGGCGCGGGTGAAAGAAAACAGCACGGCCAGTATCTTGTCGTCGAAGAGTAGCGCGTCCAACACCAGTTGGCCGTCGCGATCATGCAAAATCGGCAACACAAACGGATATTCGCGCGCGCCGTTGATCATCTTGCCAATCGCATAAGCGCCCTTGTTGCGGTAAAACAGGTTCGACAACACCTGGATCTGCTGATTTGGCTCCGCGGCGATATCGCCGAATGCGGCCCTGATCCGGGCCTCGGCCAGACCGACATCGCGCTCCAGATCGGCAAACGGCGTTTGCAGCCGGAAATTGGTCAGCACCCGCTTGAGCGTGTACTGCATGCCATCCTTGAGCGGGTAGTAGACCCGATACGTCGGCAGCGCGGCGTCGGTATCGATGTATTCGGTCGATACCGTCGGCCGCACGAAGATGAAATCGTTATGGAAATAGGTGCGGTGCAGGATATTGCAGCAGACTGAGTTGAAAAAGGTTTCGGCCAGTTCCGGCTGTTTATGATCGGTCAACATGCCGATGTAGTGCAGTTTGACTTCGCGCCAAACCTCGTCGGTCAGATCGTCCTGCTGGTATTCGTCTTCCAGCGCCTGCACGCATTCGCGCACCCGGGCATCGTAAAAATCGATGCGCTCACGCGCGGCGAGCTGCGCAGCGCTCCAGTCGGCCTCTTCAAAATACTGCTGGGCGCGACGGCTGGCTTCGCGGAACAGCCGGTAATGCTTGTCGAAGCCGTCCAATATCATGCGCGCAGTATCGAAAGCGATCTGCGACGACAATAATTTTGGAAAACTGGCGGACGTCGTCACAGCGAAAAGCGCTCCTTCCAGCCAGCCAGAGCAGCCAGGCTGACGCCGATGCCGCCGCAGACCACAATCAACGGCCGCCGGTACGGCAGCAGTTCCGGCAACTGTTGATAGGCAACCGCCAGCGCGGCGCCGCAAGCCGGCTCAACCAGTATCCGCATCTGATCGGCAAACGCCAGGCAGGCGCTGACCGCTTGGCTATCGCTGACCGTGACGTTATGTACCTTGTGCTGGCGGGTCCAAGCAAAAGATTGCGCCGATACGCGCTTGGCGGCGAGGCTGTTGGCAATCGTATTGAGCACCGGCAGCGTCACCGGTTTGCCAGCGCTCACTGCCGCCGACAGCGACGCCGCGCCTGCCGTCTCGACCGCGATCAACGGGATATGTGCAAGGCCGTTGCGATGCAGGCCGCGCAATACGCCGTTCATCAAACCACCGCCGCCGACCGAGCAGATGACCACATCGAAGTCCTGCCCGAGTTGCCGCGCTTGCAACACCGCTTCATCGATCATGGTGGCGTTGCCATCCCAGATATCGGGGTGGTCGAACGGCGGAATGTAGATGCTGCCCGGCTGTTCGCTCAGGCGCAACGCATGCTGGTTGGCCTCATCCCATAGCGCGCCATGCACGATCACCCCGGCACCGATATCGCGAATGCGCTGACACACTTCGGCCGAGGTGGTGTGCGGCACCACGATGGTGGTTTGGGTGCCCAGCGCGGCACCGGCGACAGCCGCCGCAAACCCGGCGTTGCCGCCGGACGGACACACCAGATGGCTGGCGCCGCCCGCCACTGCACGCTGGCACAACAGGCCGATCCCGCGCAGCTTGAAAGAGCCGGAGGGCTGGGTGTTTTCCATCTTCAGCAACACTTGCTTGTCGAAGGCGACTGACAGTTGCGGATGTTGCAGCAATGCGGTGTGGATGTGCAATGAAGTCATGGTCTTGCCACTGTTGTCGGTTTTTTAATTATGCCAAATTTCAATACCGCAGTGGCGCTTAACTTGTTTCCGCGAACAGTTCACGGCCGATCAGCATGCGCCGGATCTCGCTGGTGCCGGCGCCGATTTCATACAGCTTGGCGTCGCGCCACAGGCGTCCTGCCGGATAGTCATTGATGTAACCGTTGCCACCCAGCGCCTGAATCGCTTCGCCCGCCATCCAGGTGGCTTTTTCGGCCGAATACAGGATCGCGCTGGCGGCATCCTTGCGCAACGCCCGCGCTGCCTGCGGCGTCCGGGCGCGGTCGCAGGCCTGGCCGACGGCATAGACATACGCCTTGCAAGCCATCATGGTCGAATACATATCGGCCAATTTCCGCTGCATCAGCTGGAATTCGCCAATCGACTGGCCGAACTGTTTGCGCTCATGCACATACGGCAGCACCAGATCCATGCAGGCTTGCATGATGCCGAGCGGGCCGCCGGACAGAACGCTGCGTTCATAATCGAGGCAGGACATCAGCACATTGACGCCCTGCCCCAATCCGCCCAGCACGTTTTCCAGCGGCACTTCGCAATCCTGAAACACCAGTTCGCCGGTGTGCGAGCCGCGCATGCCCAGCTTGTCGAGCTTTTGCGCGACGCTGAAACCCTTGAAATTCTTTTCGATCAGGAAGGCCGTCATGCCACGCGCGCCGGCTTCGATATCGTTTTTTGCATAGACCACCAGCACATCCGCATCGGGGCCGTTGGTGATCCACATTTTGGTGCCGTTGAGCAGCCAGCGGTCGCCCTTCAATTCAGCGCGCAGCTTCATGCTGACCACATCGGAACCGGCATTCAGCTCAGACATCGCCAGCGCGCCGATGTGATCGCCGGAAATCAGTTTCGGCAAATACCTGGCTTTTTGCGCGGCACTGCCGTTGCGCTTGATCTGGTTGACGCACAGATTGGAATGCGCGCCATACGACAGGCCAACCAAAGCTGAGGCGCGCGAGATTTCTTCCATCGCAATGATGTGCGCCAGATAACCCATGCCGCTGCCGCCGTATTGCTCCTCGGCGGTAATCCCCAGCAAGCCGAGATCGCCCATTTTTTTCCACAAATCCATCGGAAACTGATCGTTGCGATCGATCTCGGCAGCGCGCGGCGCGATTTCCGCAGCGGCAAACTCCTCAATCGCGCTACGCAGAGCAGCGATATCCTCGCCATGGTCGAAGCTCAAGCCGGGTAAATGCAGCATGTTTTGTCTCCTGTTTTTTATCTAAAGTGTGCGGCGCAGTGAGCTTCCCCCGAAATTTAGTCTTCCATAGGTAACGTAAAATCAACGATCCTTTGGAAAGACCAGCAATGAAGAAGATACCAAAACAGATGTACACGGCGGAGTTCAAGGAGCT